>JAAYLF010000262.1 GCA_012522035.1 Clostridiaceae bacterium | reverse complement strand
TTTTACCTCTAAAATAATCGTCGATTTGTTTCCATGTACGTATTTCGCCTCTTTAGGTTGAGTAGACAACTTGGATGTACTCCCGAAAACCCAGTAAAATCAAGGCTTACAGCCGCGACATCAATGTGACGCACTCAACGTGACTGGTCCATGGGAAGAGGTCCACCGGGCATACTTTGTTGACGTCATATCCGTTTGCTGTCAGATATTTGAGGTCTCTTGCAAGCGTTGCAGGATTGCATGAAACATAAACAATGCGCTCAGACTTGATCTCTGCAAGCAGTTTAAGAAGCTCTTCGTCACAACCTTTTCTTGGAGGATCTATAATTGTAACATCAAAATGCATGCCCTCCTTCATAAGCTCCTTAACAACTTCTGTCGCATCTCCTGCCAGGAATCTGGCGTTGTCAACGTTGTTTATTTCAGCATTAACCTTGGCATCATAAACAGCCTCTTCTACAACTTCCACACCAGTAAGGGAATTTATCCTGTTCTTCTTTGCAAGATAAATACCAATTGTTCCAATACCGCAGTACAAGTCAAGCACATTGTCATTTTCTTTAAGTTCTGCAAATTCATGTACAAGACCGTAAAGAACCTCGGTCTGTTTTGGATTGACCTGGAAGAAAGACATGGGCGACAAAAGGAAGTTAACCCCGTCAATTGCATCCTCCAGTCTCTCTTTACCATATATATGGATAAACTCGTCACCAAGAATAACATTTGTGACCTTCGGATTTATATTAAAATACACTGACTTTACAAAAGGACACTCTGCATTAAGTTCTTTCAGAAAATCTTCCTTGTTGGGAAAAGCATCTTCCCTTAGAACAAGCACCAGCATTGCATCCTCATGTATAGATGAAGTTCTTATTACAATATGCCTCACAAGACCTTGGTGAGTCTTCTCATTGTAAACTGGTATATTGTTTTTTGTCATATATGAGGCGACAAAGCTTCTTACCTTCTGAGCTCTCAAATCCTCGGTAACACAGGTATCTGCAGGAATCAGACGATGACTCCTCTTGGCATAGAAACCGGTTACTACCTTTCCCTCGTCATCATAACCAAGCGGATACTGGGCTTTGTTCCTGTAGTGTTTTGGATTCTCCATTCCCACTATCGGCAAAAGTGTGTAGTTTATAATTCCCCCGATTCTGGTCAAGCAGTCAATCACATACTGCTCTTTTGTCTTTAGCTGTGCCTCATATTTGTAATGTGCATAAGTACATCCACCACACTGTGCGCACTGCTCGTACTCGGGCTCTATCCTGTCAGGAGAGCTGTCGATTATCTTAAGAAGCTTGCCAACAGCATAGGAAGTCGTTACTTTAATAATCTTTATCTCCGCTGTTTCCCCAGGCAGCGCGCCTTCACAGAAAACAACAAAACCCCCTATTCTGCCTATGCCCGCTCCATCACTGGACAGATTTTCAAACTTGACTACATAAGTTTCATTCTTTTTGATTCTTACCCTTCTCATTAATCATCACCCAAATGTCTTGTATCGTTTTCATAAACAATTCTTAAATTCAGGTCGTCGTCATACTCAACGAGACTGACTCCTGTGTTGGACATAAGTTTAACCTCAATCAAACTGTCGTGAGGCAATCCCTTTGCCATGCAGAAATAATTGCTAAGCGCACATGCGTGGGAAACAATAATAAAAGTTTTGTTTTTGTTTGCCCTAACTATGTCTTCCACCGTCTTCTGCATCCTGATGTATACCTCAGCCATGGTTTCGCTTCCAACAGAGGACCACAAGTGAGGCCTTGATTTCCAAGTCTCGAACTCCTCGGGAAACATCTTCTCCAGGTCGGCCCATCTTTTCATTTCCCATTCGCCTGCATTGATTTCAATGAGACCCTTTTCCTCAACTATTGGAACACCATGGTACTTGTTTACCGCTTTGGCAGTGGCAAGAGTCCTTTTCATAGGACTTGTGTATATAATATCTATATGAATGTCCTTGAATCTTTGAGACAGTCTTTCCAATTGTTCCTTGCCGTATTCCGTAACATCGCATTCGGATATGCCATAGCAGTAGCCATTTACATTAGCGGTCGACTGGGCATGGCGTATAAAATACACGTAAGTCATGCAAACCCTCCGATCAGGTTTTTGAACCACACTATTATATCCCAAAACCCAACTTTATGCAAATCAATAGCTCCAGCAATTTTAACAATTTGTTTACATTCAAAACCGTTGACATCGTAACATTGTTACGTTACACTATTGTTGAATGAAACATTGTTACGTTAGGCGGTGACACTATGCTGATATCAAAAAAAGAATTGCTTCAAGAAACCAACATATCCTACGGTCAGTTGTATCGATGGAAAAGAGAAGGCCTTATTCCAGAAGAGTGGTTCATAAAACAACCTACCTTCACAGGCCAGGAAACCTTCTTCCCAAAAAAGAAAATACTGAGGAGAATCAAAAAGATACAGGAGCTCAAGAACCAGTACTCCCTGGAAGAACTAGCTAGAATACTAGCCCCCGAAGTATCTGAAAGAAACTTTACCGAGCAGGACCTTAGAATCATAGAGGAAGTTGATTTGGCTCTAATCCCCTGCTTCTTTAAAAGCTTTGGCAAGAACAACTTCACCTACGTGGAGCTTTTGGTATTGATATCCTTGTCCATTTTCAGAAAAAGACACAACCTTTCAATAGATGATATTGAAATGCTGTCAAAAGGCATAAAAGACACCATAAACGATCTTAAACAAGTGGACTATATCTGTCTTTTGCTGAAATCCAATGGAGATTATTATCTTATGCTTTATCCTGAGAACACAGGAGTAATGATGGATGAAAGACTCAAGAAGATAAGCGAGATAAATCTAAACGAGATCTCCTCTTCCATCAAATTGAAATACAGAAAGAGCTTTCATTTGGATACCGAAGAAGAGGAAGAAAACGATCTTTTGTTTATTGAGGGAGGAGAGGAGGTTCTTACATGAGATCCAGTTCAATTGCATTTGGCGACAGACACTATGAAGGCAAATACAGCAAGCTTGCAATTGCAGGCGATGCTGAAATAACAAACAGCGATGTTAAAAAAGTTTATTGTGCCGGCGACCTTTCAATTTCCAAATCCACCATTGGAGATTTGAAGTTTGCTGGCGACCTCGAGGCAGATTCAGTCACCATTGGCACCATTAAAGGCGCCGGAGACGCATCCTTTACAGGACAGTGCAAGGTTGGCAACTGTGTCATGGTAGGCGATTTGGAGTGCGAAGTGCTGGAATGTGAAATTCTGCAAAACGGTCCTAGAAGCGAAAGAATTAATACAAGCAGCACACCTGTATGGGAAGGTCTATTTAAAGGAGAAACTTTTGAGAATTTCAAGGAGCTTGCTTTGGAGGGAGAGATTGAGTTTAAGAATATAATTTTATCAGCTCCCCTGTCGACAAAAACAGAAATCTCCTGCGACAACTTCTACCTTTTCAGCGATTTGACATTTGGCAGCATAAACGCAGAACACACATTCATCCTTGCCTCTTCGAATGTACATCTGGACACTGTAACAGGCTGTACTGTCGAAGTAAAAAAGGAATTCAAACCAGGCAAAGAGTTTAAAAGAATAAGGAAGAACGGAAAATACAACAACCTCTCTTCCGACAACAGCATTGCATCCATAGATAATATTGAAGCAGACAATATATATGTTGAAAACACCAAATGCAAATGCATTTGCGGAATCAATGTGGTTATAGGAGATTTGTGCATTGTCGACAGAGTGGAGTATCAGGATACAATAGAAATATCCGACAAGGCCATAGTCAACGAGGTGGTTAAAACATGAAGAACGCATCATTGGATGGCATAGGAACGCTAAATGGCGGTGAGTACAACAAGGTTGAGCTTGATGGGATATCAAAACTAAAACATCCTCTCATTGCTAAAAGTGTTAGTATTGATGGCATTTTCAAATCAAAGGCAAAAATACAGGCGGATATCTTGAGCTTTGACGGTATTTCCAGAGTGTTCCGGGACATCAAAGCCAAAAAGATAAACATTAATGGAATTGTGAAAATCAGTAGAGCAAACCTTTATGCTGATGAAATCACATGCACCGGCATACTGGTATGCAACAGGGAAGTAATTGCCGATTACATAAATATTGATGGCAACTGCTCCGCAAACACCATGTTTGG
>JAAYLF010000261.1 GCA_012522035.1 Clostridiaceae bacterium | reverse complement strand
TCTTTACCCTCTACAAGCATCTCCCTGATTCTGGTTGAAGACACATCAATTTGAGGTGCATCCACCACATGTATCTTTGCCCCATTTGCTTCAGCTTTCTTTTTTGCTTCGTCAAGGGCAAACCCGGGACGTCTTAGCACCACAAGCTCGCAAAGCTTAAACACTTCCGCAGATTCCTTCCATGAGGTTATCTCATCCAGAACGTCGGTTCCAATGATGTAATACAGCTTGACATCTCCATATTTTTGTCTGTATTCCTTCATCAAAGCCCTTAGAGTATCAACAGTAAAGCTGTATCCATCCTTTTTCATTTCAATATCGGAAACGGTAAAGGCAGGATAATCCTCTATTGCCAGTTTTACCATCTCAAACCTGTGTCTTTCGTCCATAACAAAGGACGTGACCTTGTGGGGAGGTTGTCCATTTGGAATGAATACAACCTCGTCAAGGTCAAGGGCTTTGTACACATATTCTGCACTTTTGACATGTCCAATATGAATCGGGTCAAATGTTCCTCCACTAATTCCTACTCTTCTCATATTGTCTCCTTATAAAAAAAGCATCCATTAATGGATGCTTGATTTTGGTACGCGAGCTTGTTATACCTATTTTTTTGGTACTTTCTTATCCTTGGCTTTACCGAAACTGTACCATGATCGCCTTAAACTAGCTCTTACATCAACATCAATAACCCATTCAATAGCATTGTACAACTGTCGTCTCATCTCGAGATATTCCGCTCTGTCAAACTCGTCTTTTTCAAGCACTTCATCCATTTTGTCGATCCATTCAAGTACGCTTTGGATACCAGGTACTTTTGGATCAACTTTCTTTTTCAAATGCATAACGACAAGCTTAACTGATCTTTTTTGTAGGTCTGCATCTGTAAGCTCTTTTTTTCTCTTTTTGCTTACAACAGCATTATCGCCGCGATTAGCAGTCATTTGCTTCACTCCAATCCTGTCTTTTGGCAAATATCCATTTCTCCTTATTAACAATTTTATTATATCATTGCCATAAAAAAATATCAAGCATAAAAGTTTATTAACTTTTATACAGCTCTAATTATATATATGCAACAGGATTTATTATATTAATACCATCAGTTTCTAAGGCTTTGTATGGGTGCTGGGATTCTTCCTCCTCTATCTATAAACTTCTCACTTCCGAAAGGATTTACTTTCATGACAGGTCCTCTACCTAAAAGGCCGCCAAAGTCTACAACATCCCTAACCTTCCTTCCGGGAGCTGGTATTATTCTGACTGCAGTGGTCTTGTTGTTGACGACTCCTATGGCTATTTCATCCGCTATGATTGCAGAAATCGTTGATGCGGGAGTGTCTCCCGGAACAACTATCATGTCAAGTCCAACGGAGCATACGCAGGTCATTGCTTCCAGTTTCTCCAGGGATAAAGCTCCCATGCTTACTGCGTTAATCATACCCTCGTCCTCGCTTACCGGGATAAAGGCTCCACTAAGACCTCCCACGTGGGACGATGCCATTGTTCCGCCTTTCTTGACAGCATCGTTAAGTATTGCAAGAGCGGTGGTAGTTCCATGCGCACCACAGCATTCAAGCCCCATTTCTTCCAGAATCCTTGCCACGCTGTCTCCTATGGCTGGTGTTGGTGCAAGAGACAGATCCACAATTCCAAAAGGCACACCCAAATTCCTGCTGGCTTCCTGGGCAATGAGCTGGCCCATTCTTGTTATCTTAAAGGCTGTCTTCTTTATGGTTTCTGCCAGTACCGTAAAGTCCTTGTCCCGAACCTTTTCTATTGCGCTTTTTACTACGCCCGGACCGCTTACTCCAACATTGATTACACACTCCGGCTCTCCTATTCCGTGGAACGCTCCTGCCATAAACGGATTATCTTCAGGTGCATTGGCAAATACAACAAGCCTTGCACATGCGCTTCCACCAGTTTCCTTGGAGAGTTCTGCAGCTTTTTTAATCAAGATGCCCATGTCTCTGATTGCGTCCATATTAATGCCGGCCTTTGTTGTCGCCACATTTACGCTTGAGCAAACCCTTTTGGTTTCATTCAAAGCTTGCGGAATGGATTTGACAAGGGATTTGTCCCCGTTGGTATATCCTTTGTGAACCAGGGCGGTGTAACCACCAATGAAGTTGACACCAATGTCTTCCGCTGCCTTTTCAAGGCTCCTTGCTATCATTACGCAGTCCTCAAGACAGACGTTTCCAACCAGCAGCGACACGGGCGTTACCGCAATTCTTTTGTTGATTATGGGTATACCCATTTCCTTCTCTATGCTTTTGCAGACAGGCACAAGTCTGGAGCCGGTTCTGCATATCTTGTCATATATCTTTTCGCTTGTTGTCTTTATGTCTCCTGTCACACAGTCCAGCAAATTTATGCCCAATGTGACAGTTCTAATATCCAGGTGCTCTTCCTGTATCATCCTGACTGTTTGTGTTATTTCATCCGGTGATATGAACATGTCAGTCTCCCATTCTCAATCTATTTTTAGTATATTCAAATCCTGTGCATTGAGTTAAATACATCTACATGCTGAAGCTGTGTGTTCAAGCCAAGTTCCGCACTGATTTTGTTCAGCTCTTCTGTGATAACATCAATATCTTTGGTGCTCTTGCTCAAATCCACCAGCATTACCATGGTAAATATGTTTTGCATGATAGTCTGGCTGATATCCAATATATTTATGTTTGCTTCAGCCAGGCATGTACTTATCCTTGCTGTTATTCCAACTCTGTCTATTCCTATTACTGTCAATACTGCTTTTGTCATAATTCGCTCCTTTAAAAAAACGACCCAGCGGGCCGTTTCAAATCAAAAGTTTGTGTCAAGCTGAATAAATTCAAATCCTTGCGTTCTCGCCTCGTCTATATGTTGGGGCAGGAGATTCACATTGTTCACGCTTG
>JAAYLF010000260.1 GCA_012522035.1 Clostridiaceae bacterium | reverse complement strand
CTGCGTATAAGTTCAACACCACCTATTATATTGGACCACTGATCGTCTCCTCCAAACTCAAACCTGCATCCGTAATCCTGATACAGTTTTAAAAAGTCATAGCTCTGCATGAGCATGTAGTTGAACTCTATGAAATTGAGGCCCTTTTCCAGTCTCTGCTTGAAGCATTCTGCAGCAAGCATTCTGTTTACTGAAAAATGAATGCCGATATCTCTCAGAAATTCCACATAGTTCAACTTAAGTAACCAGTCAGCATTGTTGACCATTATTGCCTTTCCTTCGCCAAAGTCGAGAAATCTTGACAACTGGTTCTTAATGCTTTCCACATTATGGGCAAGCTCTTCGTCCGTAAGCATTCTTCTCATGTCGGTTTTTCCGGACGGATCCCCGATCTTACCGGTTCCTCCGCCAACAAGAGCAATGGGTCTATGCCCTGCCCTCTGCATGTGGACCATAACCATGATTTGGACAAAATGCCCTATGTGGAGACTGTCTGCAGTAGGATCAAAACCTATATAGAAAGATACCTTCTCATTTTCGAGAATTTCTCTTACCTTTTCATCGTTTGTACATTGTGCAATGATTTCTCGTTCGACCAAAGTGTCATAAACGTTTGACATTTCTAACCTCCGTTCAATTGTTTATGTTATTCCTCGTGTTCTTCTTCGTTGTCCTGTTTGTGATAGCATGCATCACAGCATCCTTCACAAGCAGCCAGAGAATCATCTATGACAAGACCTTTTCTCTTTTTGTAGTCAAGTATGGCAGCCTTTACAGCTTCTTCTGCAAGCAGACTGCAATGCATCTTGACTGGCGGCAGTCCGCCCAGAGCATCGGCAACAGCCTTGTTTGTAAGCTGCAGAGCCTCGTCTACAGTCTTGCCCAGAATCATTTCTGTCGCCATGCTGCTCGTAGCAACAGCTGCACCGCAGCCAAAGGTTCTGAACTTGACATCTATAATTACATCATCAACTATTTTCAAATACATTTTCATTATATCCCCGCATTTGGCGTTGCCTACTTCCCCAACTCCGTCGGCATCGGGTATCTCGCCTACATTGCGTGGGTTTGAAAAATGCTCAATGACCTTTTCACTATACATCATATTTTATACCTCCTTTTCCACTCCTTCATACAATGGTGACATAAACCTCAATCTCTCAACTATTTCCTTCAATTTGTCTACAACAAAATCGATCTCCTCCATGGTATTGTCACGGCCGAATGTAAGTCTCAAGGAGCCATGAGCAACTTCATGGGAAAGACCTATTGCCAGCAATACATGTGATGGATCAAGTGAGCCTGAAGAGCATGCAGAACCGCTGGAAGCGGCAATACCATTCAGATCAAGCATGAGAAGAATTGATTCGCCCTCAATATATCTAAATGAAAAATTCACATGTCCGGGCAATCTCTTTTCTCTGTGACCATTAAGCTTGACGTAAGGTATTTCTTTTTCTATACGTTCTATAGCCCTATTTCTCAATTTACGGAGATATGCAGATTTACTCTCAATATCACTGGTAGCAATTTCAATAGCCTTGCCAAGACCCACAATACCAGGAACGTTCTCAGTAGAAGCTCTTCTACCTCTTTCCTGGTGTCCGCCAGTCAAAAAGTTGGAAAGTCTAAGCCCCTTTCTAACATAAAGAGCGCCAACACCTTTGGGTCCGTAGAATTTGTGGGCAGACATTGACAAGAAATCAATGTTCAATTCCTTGACATTTATGGGAACGTTTCCTACAGCCTGAACAGCATCGGTATGGAATGGAACACCCATACTTTTGCATATCTGACCTATTTCAGCAACAGGCTGGATAGTTCCTATTTCATTGTTGGCAAACATAATGCTTACCAAAATGGTGTCATCCCTAATAGCATCCTTGACCATTTGAGGGGATACCAGGCCATCTTCATCAACGGGCAGGTATGTTACTTCATACCCCTTTTTCTCCAAGTCCTTGCAGGTTTCTAGAACTGCAGGATGTTCAATGGAGGATGTTATGATATGTTTTCCTTTTTTTGTGCTGATTCCCCTCAGCACCCAGTTGTCAGACTCCGTACCGGAGCTTGTGAAATATATTTCATTCGGTTCTGCACCGATTGCTTTTGCAACTCTGTCTCTAGCAAGCTCTACTGCTTTTCTGGACTCACGTCCTTCCTTGTACACACTCGAAGCATTTCCAAAGTTTTCTCTAAAAATGGAAGCATTTCATTTAAAACTTCTTCGTCTAACGGTGTG
>JAAYLF010000259.1 GCA_012522035.1 Clostridiaceae bacterium | reverse complement strand
TTAAGAGCTCGTTATAGCTATAACTCTCGTAGGGTGTAAAAAAGACAAGAAGAATAATGACGAATACCAGCCTACGAGCGGCCTTGTAATGACAGACGCCGAAGCGAACGCATTAAAAAACAAAGTCAGGGTAGTCTGCTATTATCCGACCGCATCTGGTGACAAACTGGTGGGAGAAGTTACCCTTGTTGACTTTACAAGCAAGGACAAAAAGACTGAAAACATGATTATGAAAGTGGTAAATGCCCTTGCCAAGGGACCAAGAGATACTTCTAACCTGAAGACAATCATGCCAAAGGATGCTGAATTGAAAAGCGTAAAGATCAAGGACGACTGCGTTATTTTGAATTTCAATGAAGCATTCAAGTCAGGGATGCCGGAAACTCAAAGCGAAATTGAAATGCTTCTGTATGCCATTGCAAACACAGTGACTGAATTCAAGGACTTCAACTGTGTAAAAATAACATCGGGTAATGAAGTAGTGCAGTCAGTGGTTAATCGAAACATGGACTTTGTTGCAAAAATAGTGGAAACGAGTACAAACAATTATGATGAGGAAGAATATGCGGATGTGCCATTGGAATAAGATATGTGAAACAAGTTTAGAGTAGAGATTTTTAGAAGGCGGTAAAATAAAGCCCCTTAGATGATCGTTTGAGTTTATAGCGTAAAATAGCGTAGATCTTGAATAAGGATAGTATTATTTGCGGCCTAAAAGGGGCTTTATTTGGAAAATATTATATCATAAAACCAGTGCAATGCAACAACAAACAGTGAAATATCAATTAAATATCTGTTAAATTGGCGTGAAGTTTGTTTCTGCGCGCAAATATCCCATAAAATGGGAACGCGCTGAGCTTTCTCAAATTTCTATTCATCTTGTAACATAAGTCAAATAGTGGTATAATATTTTTTGTACCAAACTGTACCCAGCACCCGGCATGAAGCGGGACACGATATCCAGAAGCTATCACTTTGCAGGATGCGAGGTCTTTATGTACATTTGTTTTCAGGAGGTATCCATATATGGGAGAGGCGAAAAAAATAACTGTTGGAGTACTCTTTGGCGGAAAATCAGCTGAGCATGAAGTCTCCTGCATATCTGCATATTCAGTACTCAAGAATATGGACAGAGAAAAGTTTGATATAAAAATGGTGGGAATCACTAAAGACGGTGATTTTTTACCTTTTGAGGGTCCAATTGAAGACATCAAGGAGCATAGATGGACCAAAACAGAATATATTAAAGGAATTACTGAAGGCGTTAAAGTTCTAGAAAGCTGCGACGTAATTTTTCCTGTTTTACACGGTACAAATGGTGAGGACGGTACGGTGCAGGGACTTTTAGAGTTGCTCGACAAGCCTTATGTGGGCTGCAATGTATTATCCTCTGCTCTTGCAATGGATAAGGCTTATGCAAAGATAGTGTTCAAGGCTCACGGCCTGCCAATGTGCAAGCATATCGTACTCACAAGAACCGGTATACTAAACAACATGGAAGCGTGCATTGAAGAGGCAGCAAACAAGATAGGCTATCCTTGTTTTGTAAAGCCTGCCAATTCTGGTTCTTCCGTAGGAGTTTACAAATGCCAAACAAAAGAGGAGCTTGAAAATGCGCTTTATGAAGCTCAGAAACTTGATAGAAGAATCCTCGTTGAGGAAGCTGTCAAGGGAAGAGAAATAGAATGTGCGGTTCTTGGAAACGAGAATGATGTAAGAGTTGCGATACCTGGTGAAATCATACCATCCAAGGAATTTTACGATTATGAGGACAAATATCTTAGTGGCAAAAGTGTAATTTCAATTCCTGCAAACCTTCCTGAAGACAAAAGAAACGAGGTAATGGAGCTTGCGATGAAGGCGTACAAATCGCTGGATTGCTCGGGCCTTTCCAGGGTGGATTTCTTTTATGTGGATGAGACAGGAGAGTTCTATTTAAATGAAATAAATACTCTGCCTGGATTTACAGACATAAGCATGTACAGTAAAATGTGGGAGGCATCAGGACTGACCTATACACAGCTGTTAACAGAGTTGATAGAGCTTGCCGTAAGAAGAAAACAAGAAACAAAGAGGGAATTTTGAATGGACAATAGACCTATAGGCATATTTGATTCAGGTCTTGGAGGACTAACCGTACTTAGGGCAATACATGAACTGTTGCCCAACGAAAACATTGTATACTTCGGTGACAGCGGAAGAACTCCATACGGAACCAAATCAAAAGAAACAGTTATAAGATATACTTTTCAGGATATTAATTTCCTGTTGAAACAGAATGTAAAAATGATAGTGATCGCTTGCAACACAGCCAGTGCCTGCAGTTTGAACATAGTAAAAGAGGTATTTGACTGTCCAATTGTTGAAGTGGTTGAACCGGGGTCCTTGGCAGCATGCAGGCAGACTAAATCAAAAAGCATTGCAGTAATAGGCACATCAGCAACCATTTCAAGCGGCGTGTATGAGACTGCGATTAAAAAATGCAAACCAGATGCTAGAGTGTATTCAAAGGCATGCCCGCTGTTTGTTCCTTTGGTTGAAGAAGGATGGTGGGAGGGTGATATAGCTGAAATGATTGCCGATGAGTATCTAAAAGAATTCAAGGATACCGATGTGGATACTTTAATCCTGGGATGCACTCACTATCCAATGCTTCAGAAGGTCATAAAGAAAGTGCTGGGAGAAGGTGTGACTCTTGTAAACTCCGCGGTGGAAGTTGCCAATGCTGTAAAGAAGCTTCTCGAGGAAAATGGATTGCAAGGCAACAATGAATTGAGTGAAATAAAATACTATACAAGCGACAGTATAGACAAATTTGCTTCATTAGGAAAGATGTTTCTTGGTCTTGAAATGAATAATGTGGAAAGAATAAATATAGAAAAGGAATATGACAAAGAAGCATACTACGACGCATTGTAAAGTTAGTCAAAAGGACAAGCAGTAATGAGTGTAATAAGATTAGTTGAGAAGTATATAGACGAAAGAATCATTAAATTATTCCCTGAACTGGAAATGGGAAGCGCTATCTTTCCCAAAACAGAACTTAAATACAACGCATCAATGGGAAAACTGTATTCCCTTGTTGCGTTTTGTTTATACGATTATTTAAAGCAGCATTTGGAAAAAGAAGAAACCCCTGAGTACCTTGCGAGAAAAATAGCTGATAATTGCAGTCCGGCAGGTTTTAAACTGATTGCGGAAAACGGCTATATAAACATAGGTCTGGACAAACCAGTAATTGATAGTGAGATTGACAGAATTGCCGGTAAAGAAACTGTACCGAGAAAAGCGAGTGAGCCTGGCAAGACATGCGGCAAGGTGCAAGCTCCTCGCCACGATGACGACTTTATTCTATGGTACTGCTGCAACAAACTGATTGCTGGGTTTAATTACCTATGGGAAGAAAAAAACACCATAAAAACAACTGAAGATGATGAAACCATCAGTCTTGCACTTAATATCATGTATCTTAACTCATTGGAAAATGTGGCCAAGGACAAATTAACAGATTATGCGAAAGCATTTTATGAGTATGACAGAAAAATGGTCGGAGCAACCATCCCGTATAGTCTTTACAAAGCATCGCTGGGTATATTTAGAAAATTGTTGGAAAAATAATCTAAAAAATTGGTAAAGATTGAATATGTGTAGCATTCATTGGCAATACTTTACATGCAAGTAATGCATAAGGCATGAAGACATGGAGGTATTGTAATGAAAAAGGTAAAGCATCTGCTGCTTGTCCTTGTACTAATAATCACAGCTGTTTGCATATTGAATGTCTATTCCAACAATGTAATGGAGGACTTGAAAGGGAACCTAGTCAGGCTGCATGTGGTTGCCAACAGTGACAATGCAGATGACCAGGACTTAAAACTAAGCGTAAGAGACAGTGTGGTTGAGTATACTAACAAAATATTGGAATCCTGTGAGAGTTCACAGGAAGCATACAAGATACTGGATAGAAATCTGTATGAGATTGAAAGAATTGCCAGGGATGCTGTGCGAAGCAAGGGTTATGATTATGATGTGGATGTTTCACTTGGCATATTTGAGTTTCCGACAAAGGATTATGGCAACATAATATTGCCAAATGGAGAATACACCTCCTTGAAAATCACCATAGGAGAAGGCCTTGGCCAGAACTGGTGGTGCGTCTTGTTCCCTCCTCTTTGTTTTGTGAATGCGAATGTAAATGCAGTTGTAAATGAACCGGATGCGGACAATGACGACAATAACAGAGAAGATGGAAAAGTGAATGAAGACGAGATAACTGAACAAGGAAAAGAAGCACTGAAAGAGAATTTGTCCAAAACTTCCTACGAGGTTATTGAAAAGTCCAATAAAGGAGTAAAGTTCAAGTTCAAGATAATCGAGGTTATTGAGAATGCCAAAATGAAAATACAGGCAACTTTCAAAAGGGCTCTAAAGTTAAGATGATGCAAAACAACGCATATGAAAGAACCGGTAATAAAACCTGGTTCTTTTCTTTTTGTGTATTTATTGTCCTCTTTTGCTAATAATAAAGCGAAAGGGGGTATTTTTATGGCTGTGGCTCACAAAGGAGCAATTTCATTTGGATTGGTGCACATACCTGTGAACCTGTATGTTGCAGCAGAAAGAACTGGCATTACGTTTAACCAGCTTCACAAAGAATGCATGGGAAGGATAAGATATAAAAAGTCATGCCCGACGTGTAACCTGGATGAGGTATCCAAGGATGACGTTGTAAAAGGGTATGAGTATGAGAAAAACAAGTATATTGTAATATAAGAGGAAGAGTTGGAAAAACTCAAAACAGAAAAAGACAAGACCATATACATCTTGAACTTTGTATCTTTGTCAGAGATAGACCCAATATACTATGAGAAAACATATTACGTAGCCCCGGACGGCAGTGACCGTGCGTATATGCTCCTGGCTGAGGCAATGAAAAATGAGGGCAAGGTTGCCATTGCCAAAACTGTATTGGGTACAAAAGAGAAGCTTCTGACTATAAGGTCGACGGGAGCAGGTTTGCTTATTGAAACCATGTTTTTTGAAGAGGAAATAAAGACCATGCCAAGGCCAATAGGTGATGTCAATCTAAATGAGCAGGAGCTGCAAATGGCCAGAATATTGATAAACAACATGACAGCTGAATTCAAACCTGAAAAGTACAAGGACGAATACACAATGAGGATGAAGGAAGCCATCATGAGAAAGGTAAATGGCGCTGAAATCGTACAGCCTCAGCAGGAAGGTGCTGGAGCCATCGCCAATCTTATGGAAGCGCTGCAGCAAAGCATAAAGGCTACGGAACAGTGGGTGCAGTAAGTTGAAAGACATATTTGAAAAGAAAGATATAAAACCTATGCTGCTTACAGAAAGGAAAGAGTCTTTCAACTCCCCTGACTATCTCTACGAACTGAAACTGGATGGAATTCGCACAATCATGTATATCGACAAGGGAAGCGTTGAAATTAGGAACAAAAGAAACATGCGGTTAAATCACACATATCCGGAACTGGCGGATATATATGAGCAGGTGAGGCAAAAATGCATACTGGATGGAGAAATTATAGCGGTCAAGGATGGCAAGCCGGATTTTTACGCAATCCAAAAAAGATCCATGATGACAAACAGAACAAAAATTGAATTTGCTTCAAAAATGTACCCAGTTTCTTTCTCTGCGTTCGATATATTATACATTGGCACAGAACAAATAACGGACAAGCCGTTGGTGGAAAGAAAGCAAATCTTGAGTGAAAACATTGTTGAGAATGAAAAAATCATTGTTTCGAGATATATATTTGAAAAAGGAATTGAACTATATAATGCAGCTGCAAGCCAGGATCTTGAAGGAATTGTTGCAAAGAAAAAGGACAGTAAGTATTATTTCGGCAAAAGATCAAAAGACTGGATAAAAATTAAAAACTTAAAGGACGACGACTATGTTATCTGCGGGTATGTAGTAAAACCGGGAAACAAGGTAAGCTTGATACTCGGAGCGTACAATGAAGGGACCCTTGTAAGACAAGGTCATGTCACCATGGGTGTTTCAAGAGAGGATTTTAACAAGGTCCTGTCAGTCAATAGACTTAACAAACCGCTTTTTGACGACCCTTCAGGTAACGAGGCTACGTGGATAGAACCTGTGCTGGTTTGCACTGTACAGTATATGATGAAGTCAGAACATGGGCAGATGAGGCAGTCGGTGTTCAAAGGCATAAGGAATGACAAGGACCCTGAACAGTGTGTTGTAAAAGAAACTGAATAAATTGGCTTATTGCTACAAATACTCAAATTAAACCAAAATCCGGGAGGATAGCTTATGGGCATATTATCCAAGATAAACAATGTATTGAAATACAAGGAACCAAAACAATATTATAAATTTAGATTTCTTGAAGACGAAGAAAAGGATCGTGGAGGAATAGACCATGTTGCGGTCGGTGCAGAAAACAAGCAAGTATATGTCCCTCAGGAGAAGGATAATATCAGCTCAGAGCCAGAGCAAAAGGGGCAGAGTGACCAAAACTCCAAGCAGGATAAAAAGTCAGACAAGCAGCAGGACCAAAACAAGAAT
The DNA here is from genome assembly GCA_012522035.1 of Clostridiaceae bacterium. Classification (GTDB taxonomy): domain Bacteria; phylum Bacillota; class Clostridia; order UBA1212; family DUPL01; genus DUPL01. The sequence continues at coordinate 1,408 of JAAYLF010000259.1, read as the reverse complement.
CAAAACAATGGTCAAGATGAAAACAAGAGCACCGATAAGACAGCAAATAATAGTACCGAGCAAAACCACGCAAAATCCAACGAGCAAGCAAAGAATGAAAACAAGCAGCAGTCTTCGGGTAAATCTAGAAAGAAGGAAATGAAAAAACCTATAGAAGTAAAAACCATAGGCGAGAATAAAAATCCATGTGATATGAAAGAGGTTTCAAGGAATCTTAAGGAAAACATGAAAAAAATCAAGTATGAATTCAACATGCCGCTTAATCAGGATGTGGTTATAAGAGAATTCAAAGTGATGGAGCAGCAGGATGCATTTATTGTTTTCATGGATGGCATGGCAAGCAAAGAAATAATTAACGACTATATTCTTAGACAATTGATGGTTGGCAAAAGAAAAAAACAAGAAGTCAAGGAAGAGTCAAATTCCACATCAGAAGAAATCAAAGAGGAGAAAGAGAAAATTACCATAGAATATATAGCGGACAATCTGTTGACGATAAATCAGATATCTCCGGAAAAGGAGTTTGAGAAGATAATTCAGCAGGTGCTAAACGGTCTTTGTGCCCTTTTTGTCGATGGGGACGACCAATGTATTTTGGTGGAAAGCAGAGGCTACGAGGTGCGAAGTGTGACTGTACCTCAAACGGAATCAGTTGTTAAAGGTCCCCATGAAGCATTTATAGAAAACTTGAGAACGAACCTGACACTTATAAGAAGAATAATCAGAAACAAAGGCCTGATCACAGAAATTATGCCAATCGGCAAAGTGGATAATGTATCCTGTGCAATTGTTTATATGAAGGACATTGCAAACCCAAAAGTTGTAGACGAGGTAAAAAGAAGGATTAAAAGTCTTGATGTTGAGTATGTGCCTGGCGGTGGAATCATGGAGCAGCTTATTGAAGATCATCCGTTTTCTCTGCTGCCTCAAATTCTTTCAACAGAAAGGCCTGACAGAACCGCCAACATGCTCATGCAAGGCCATGTGGCAATAATAACCGATGGCACGCCCAGTGCGAGTATTGTGCCAATGACCTTCTACAACATGATGCATACAACGGAAGACATGTCGGACAGATGGCCATATGGAGCATTTCTTCGTGCACTGAGGTTTGTTGCCATAGTCATTGCCCTGATAGTCCCAGGTCTTTATGCGGCGTTGAGCCTTTATCATCAGGAAATGATACCAACAGAACTGCTCATGTCGTTATACAGGTCCAGGCAGAACACTCCTTTTCCCATATTTATCGAAATACTGCTCATGGAGCTGTCTTTTGAAATTATAAGGGAAGCAGGAGTGCGCGTACCTGGTGTTGTTGGACAGACTTTAGGAATAATAGGAGCGATAGTGCTTGGTGAGGCTGCAGTGTCTGCAGAGCTTGTCAGCCCTGCACTTATCATTGTAATTG
>JAAYLF010000258.1 GCA_012522035.1 Clostridiaceae bacterium | reverse complement strand
GGCTATCAATATCTCTTGCACACCACGGTTCTTAATAACATTACATACCCCAAGCCAGAATAAAGCACTTTCAACTTCGGATATCCACAATGTTAGAAAGTCAGGAGATGCATGTAGTTAATACTTTTATAAGCTACATATGTTTTTCATAATATACAATAGTCATGCCTTCTTTTATCTCTTCCGTTTTACCAGTCTTTTTATAACCTAATTTTTCATATAAATAACAAAGAGCTTTTTCTTGTAGTATGGTGTCTAACTCCCACTTTCCGGCATCGTAATAATAATCCTCCAATATCTTAAAAGTTTTTTGGGCCATTCCTTTACCTTGTTCTAATGGCTGTATAAAGATCGGACTTACTCTATAACATCTATCACCTTTATTGACAACTCTTACTCCTCCTACGATTTTGCCATGGTTTTTAATTAACCAATATGTAGTAAAATCCTGATTATATCTTCTTATTATTTGGTCTATAATTTCGTTACCAGGGTTTGTATTATAATCCTTATATTTTTCTAAAAGTGGTCTGAAAGCCTCGACTTGAATCTTGTGAAGCAATTGTAAATCATTGTAACTTGCCTTGACAATTTCAATATTCATAATTTAACCTCCAGTTGATAGTCTACTTAAGTAAACATCATTTAAATTATACAATAGAGGAGCTCAATAATCCATCATTTAAATTATATAGTGTATGCAGGGAGCATATTTTTCCTTAATTTCATCAGTTTTAAAATAAGCGATAAATAAGACCGTAGTTTTTTTCCAGGTTCATAGCAATGAATGTCATGTAAATATAGACCTCACTCGTATTGCTGAAGCCTTGTCTTCACACAATCCAATGTATATGTCGTCCCAATTTTACCTTCTTTTGCTTTTATGTATAACGCACCAAGAGCGATTCTTGCCGATAAAGCTTCGTTGCCTCTTTTCGACTTGAATTGCTGACTGTATTTTCTTCTAGTTTATCCCATGGAATCATTTGAGCCCTTTGACCCAATTATTATTCGGGTCAAGATGTGCGCTACACATTTATTAGTGAAAGGTAAGAAATATTTGCACTAAAAGATGAATTCTGTATGCAAATTGTACTTGTACAATATGGTATATTAAGCATACAGAATTCATGTTTGTAGTGGTTATAGTCTTATATAGCGGTGTAAATTCCGGAACGAATTAATCACTTTTTGGTAGCAAAATATTACAACCCGCCTTCTCATTTGGCAATTATCTTTATAGACTGAACTCCTTCCACTCCCAGATGTGTAGAAAGGAAGAGTTCCATTGTAAAATTGGTACTCTTTGATGTATTTGTTCTTGTAAAGACGAGTGTGAGCTTCTGGGTGCTTTGAGGATTCAGTCTGTGTTCCTTGTAGAACTGGAATGAACCGCTTAACACAAGATTTGTTACATCTTTGTCACCTTGCATAAACCTTATATCCCAGGCTTCTGTAAGATCCTCAATGTTTGCTTTCAAGCCGGCTGCGTAATCGCACCAGTCGCTGGTGTTTTTTACCTCAATTTCATATGAAAGCATTGTGCCGGGATTTACGCTTGCATCAAGCTGAATATCCTTGTCGGTATTACCCACGGTAAAGCTTAAAGTATCAGGCACGCCCAGTATGTGGTTAATCAGGTAGTAGGCCATGCCGGTAGTGGAGTTAAAGGGTTTTCCGTCCTTTTCTTCAGGCACCGCCGCAATACTGGTCGCATACTCAAACACAGACCAGATATCGGGTTCCGCATCGTTGTCTTCATGTTCTCTTACACATTGCATTCCTACCTCGAGATACATGTTGGGATTGTATCCTTTTACATCAGCATGGTAAGGGCATATCATTACAAGTGACTTCTTGCCTAAAGAACGGGCAAACTTGACCATTGAATAACTGCCGCTTTTCATACTGTTCTCGTCAGAGTACCAAAAGCCCATAGGACCGTCCGTGGATGCCCCATCTGCCTGTTCTATCCAAGACCTGTAGTTGGCATTCGTATATGGTTCGGGTAGTATGCCCTCATCTTTTGTTATGTCGCCACCGATACACCAGGGTCCCTGCTGAACAAGACACAGTCTTGGTTCCTGACCTGCCAGCAGGTTATATGTTTTTAAATTGTCATGTCTTGACTTTTCCCAGCCGTAGTTAAGGCTTGTGTATGGGATTCTGAAACCAGCCTTGTGCAGCCTGTCAATATATCCCTGTTCCTTTTTCATTGTGGAATTCATGTCGGATTCAATAAAGGCATTTTTGTTGGTAAACAGTTCTGCAAACTTGTTCAGATCTTTTTGAGAATATATTGAATCGAGCATAATGAAGTTTATGTAGAAGCCGTCTGCGTTTTCCCTTACAAACTTCCATTTGTCAGGATTATTCAGCTGTTCCAGGCGCTGATCTGCAACACCTACATAAACCTCAGGTCTTTTTGCTTCAGGTTGAGACAACATTACATATTTTACTTGTGATGTTTTTCTTGGCAATCCTTTATTCCTAATCTTTATCCTATACAATCCAGCGGAAAGTGATTTAAAAGTATTAGAGTTCGACCAGGTTTCTCCGTTGTCAATACTGTATTCAAAACTATTGGATATTCCCTTCGTTTTGACAACTATTTTCCCGTCAGAACCACGAAAAGTAGAAACATCATCAGTTTCCACTTCAAATTCAATATCCTGCGATGATTGACAAGCTCCTAATGAAAGCATTAAAACACCTACAATTATAAATATTCTCATATTTCTAAGAAATGAAAATTCCGTCATAAAAATCACCTATCCTTCGAAAATCATTCCACATCTATACTCATAAGTTCAATAAACTTTGTTGCAGCTTGTGAAAAAGGAATTCCTCTCAATTTTACTAGTCCTATGGACCTTTTTGGTATGGGAGGAGTTAATTTTATCTCAAAAAGGTTTTCGTTGTCTATATGGTTTCCATAGAACTCCTTAACAACAAAAGTAAGGCCTAGATTAATGCCTGCAAATTTAACAAGAATCTCGCTTGAGCCTAGTTCAATTACAGGATTTAAAGTTACATTGTGGCTTTGTGCATAGTCGTCAATATAGTTTCGCGTGTTGCTGGCCTTTTCAAGCATTATGAGATGGTAGTTGTTTAGTTCTTCAAGTCTTACGCCTGTTTCAGCAAGATGTTTGAACATCTTGCCGCCTACAAGTACATCGGAAATTTGCATGCACTCATATACCTCAAGAGTATTATCCTTTTTGATAGGCAGGTTGACAAAGCCAAAATCTACGGTGCCATTTTTCAACAGTTCTATTGTTTCACTGGTTGTTCTGTTGGTTACTTTGAGTTGTATTTCAGGATAGAGTTCAAAGTATTTCTGGAGGTAGGGAAGGAGATAGTTGGCTGACAAAGTATCACTTGCCCCTATAACTACTTCACCTGATTTGAGAAGCTGCATCTCCCAAAACTTTTCTTCAGCAGTGTCGATGAGGTTCATGGCCTGTTTGAGATAGGAGTACATTACTTCTCCTTCTCTTGTAAGGGAGACCCTTTTGGCAGATCTCGTAAGCAGCTTTGAACCAAGCTGTTTTTCAAGTTTTGAAATGGCCATGCTTACAGAAGGCTGAGTTATGTACAGCTCCTCAGCTGCCTTTGTAAGGCTTTGATGTTTTGCTACTGCGCAAAATACTCTGTAACTGTCAAGGGATATGTTTTGCTTCTCTGTCATGGTTTTCTCCATCCTTCATTTATTTTGATAATATCAATATTAAGATTGGATGTCAATAAAAACATAAGTGGAATATATGGATAGTATAAGGAATATCAACTTTACTAATACTTGTTTTTAGAATATAATTATTCCGTTGCAGTTAAAAATATTGCAGCAATATCTTTAGGGGAGTGTATTTTCTTGAAAGAAACTATTTTGATTCTGGATTTTGGTGGTTCGTACAGTCAACTCTTGGCAAGAAAAATTCGTAAGAACAACGTATACTGTGAGATTCTTCCATACAATGCCGACATAAGCAGGATAAGGTCTTTGAATCCAAAGGGTATTGTGTTGACAGGAAATATTGTTGGTTCAAATTTAAATGAAATGTCTTTGTGTACAGAAGAAATATTCAAGCTGGGTTGTCCTGTTTTGGGTATAAACTATGGAGCATTGGTTTTGACAAAATTGTTCGGAGGGTCAATAAGTGCTTTAAATCAGGCTGAGGAATGCGCAAAAGTCTTGTTAAATCTTGAAAAGAAATCCATTCTATTCAAATCCGTTGAAACAGAAAACTATTGCTGGCTGAACCAGACAGTTGATATAGAGAAAGTTCCTGCAGTTTTTAATATTACAGGCAAAACAAAGGAAGGAAGAACATGTTCCTTTGAGGACGAAGAGAATAATATTTATGGTCTTTTGTTCCATCCTGAAGTATCGGAAACCGTTAGCGGCAATGAAATATTAAGAGCGTTTCTTTACGAGGCATGTAAAGTATCCGGTTCCTGGAACATGAAAACTTATGTGGAAGAGACCATAGAATACTTGAAGGAGAAATTCCAGGACAAAAAGGTTCTTTTGGGATTGTCAGGTGGAGTGGACTCTGCAGTATGTGCAGCATTGGTTGGAAAAGCAATAGGCAGGAACCTTACCTGCATATTCGTCGACCATGGATTTATGAGAAAGAATGAAGGGGAGCAAATTAAAGAGGTTTTTACCAAGCAGTTTGATATAAATCTGGTATGTGTGGATGCCAAAAAGAGATTCCTTGAAAAGATGGCAGGTGTAACTGATCCGGAAGCAAAAAGAAAGATTATAGGCAAGGAATTTATAGAAGTGTTTCAGGAGGAAGCCAAAAAGGTAGGTGCCATGGATTTCTTCGTACAGGGAACCATCTACCCCGACGTTATTGAAAGTGGTGTAGGCAATGTAAAGGTCATTAAAAGCCATCACAATGTGGGGGGACTGCCGGAAGATATTCAGTTCGGTGAACTGGTAGAGCCCTTGAGAAGCCTTTTCAAGGACGAGGTAAGGCAGTGTGGCTTGGAACTTGGCCTTCCCAAAGATATAGTAATGAGACAGCCTTTCCCGGGTCCGGGTCTTGCCATCAGAGTGATAGGGGAGGTAACTGAAGAGAAGCTGGAGATTGTGAGAGAGGCAGACCATATCTTCAGGGAAGAGATTGCAAAATCAGGACTGGATACTGAATTGAACCAATATTTCACGGTCCTTACAAACATGAGAAGCGTTGGTGTAAGGAACAATTTGAGGACATATGACTACACCATCGCATTAAGAGCAGTAATTACAACGGATTTCATGACTGCCAAATGGGCAAGAATTCCGTATGATATACTTGAAAAAGTGTCGGAACGAATTATAAATGAAGTGGAACATGTCAACAGGGTGGTCTATGACATTACCGGAAAGCCCCCTGCAACAATTGAATGGGAATAAGTCTTAAGATTTGAAAGCACTTCTTTCAAAATGATGAAGGAAGTGCTTTGGCGCATATAATTCTAAAAATATGATTGAAAGGGAATGGTGTTGTGGAGGTTAAAGCAGCGGCTACATACGATTATGATGCATTAAGGGCTTTGGTTCATCTAAGTGCGTACAGGAAGGCAAACCCCAAAACATATCTGATTGCTTGGGTGGTTTCTTCGCTCCTATTTATTACTGCGATTACGTTTTTTCTTGTATTTGTAGAAAACGACATATATATGCAAGCAATGCTGATTGTGTTTGTTTTAATAATATGTTTCAACTTGTTTTTCTATTTCATGGTCCCCAAAACTCATTTAAAGGCTCAGGGATCACATGTAGGCATTAAAAACCTCTACATTTTCAGAGATGATGAACTGGAAGTTAAATCATCTGGCAAGGATATAAACGGCTGTTCGACATTAAAGTATACAACGCTGTTTAAAGTAATGGAGACAAGTAAATACTTCTTTCTTTTCCAATACAGAGCTGGCGCTTTTATTGTTGACAAATCCACTATTGAAGATGGGACAGCGGATGATATTAGAAAAGTCCTTTCAGATGCTTTAGGTAAAAAGTACATAAGATGCAGATACTAAAGGCTGCCGTTTGATTTGGAAGCCTTTCATGCTATTCAAGACAGGAGTAAATATCAATTTCAAAGTTTCTTGCTGTCTGAGCGCCTGATCCTCCATCATAGGTGGAGTTTTTCATATAGATGGCAGTTATGTTGTTTGTTATGTCTATGAAGAAATGCGTTCCATAAGCGCCACTCCAACCAAAAGTACCTTTTGGCAGAATATTTCCGTCTTTTATGACACGAACTCCAAGTCCCCAGGTTTCCTGTTGACCCGTTCCAGGGAACAAGTGGGGAAGTCTTTCGGTTTTCATTTCTTTTATGAGGGATTCAGATACAATCTTTCTTCCCTTGAATGTACCTTCGTTGAGAAGGCATTCTGCAAAGTTCTTGTAATCCTCTATTGTGCCTGCAAGACTTGCTCCGCCTGAGTAGAGAGTAACAGGGAAGTTTGCAAAGGTATGCTTGTTGTCGTTTGGAATTATTCTTCCTTCATGGTCTCTTGTGTGCAGTGGAACCAGCCTTGACCACTGTTCCTGCGTAGGTTCAAAGGTTGTGTCAACCATTTCCAATGGCTCAAAAATGTATTTCTTCAGGAATTCATTGTATGGCATGTCGGATGTAAGTTCAATGATTCTTGAAAGTACGTTGAAAGCCCCGACACCGCTGTAGAAAGCCCTTTCCATAGGGGAGAAGGACAAATAAATGTGCTTTGCATAATAATCTACTACGGTTTCCAGATCCTTCATGGCTTCCTGCGGTATGACACTTTCCTGGAGTACTCCAACTTCATCTGACAGTATACCGCTTGTATGTGTCAAAAGGTTTTCAATTTCAATTTCCCTTTCAGCAAGCCTGTCTTTAACAACTTTTCCGTCTTCAGTAATTCTGCCCACATACATTTCTTTGTAGTCAGGAAGGTATTTGGATACCTTGTCATCAAGAGACAGTTTTCCTTTTTCGACCTGAACCAACGTGGCAACCGCAGTTATGGGTTTTGTCATGGAAGCCAGACGGAACATGGCCTTTGGTTGAAGGGGTTTTTTCTCATTAGGGATTGTGCAGCCCATTTTCATGTCCAAAAGGACTTCGTTGTTCTGTGTAACTATTGCAGCCCCACAGTTAATTACATTGTTTTCAATATCCTGTTTGAATCTTTCTTCAATTTTCTTGTTTAGTAGTTCCTGGTTTAACTTTCTCATATGTTCTCCTTACTCTTTTTTTAAGAAAATTATAACCTAGAAAAACAATACTGTAAATGCATAATCGGAAAGGTGGCGTTTGGGTCGTTTTCTTTACACATGCTGAAAAAACGTGGTATAATAATCTGTCAAGAAAATTTTCATTGAAGGAGTTCCTTTTTATGCCCCATGAAGAAGACAAGTTGAGAGATGCATGTGGAATATTTGGTATCTATGAGAAGGATGGATACGATGTGGCAAGAATGACTTATGCCGGGCTTTTTGCACTGCAGCACAGAGGACAGGAAAGCTGCGGCATAGCAGTCAATGATAATAGAAAGATAACACATCACAGAGGCCTTGGCCATGTGGGGGATGTGTTTTCTGATACAGAGCTTGACAGTTTAAAAGGACAAATGGCAATTGGACATGTTAGATATTCAACATGTGATGATAAAGGTCTTCATAATGCCCAGCCCCTTGTGAGCATGTATATAAAAGGGCAGCTGGCTATTGCTCATAACGGAAAGCTATCGAATTATGTCGAGCTGAAGAAGCAGCTTGAGTTGTCAGGAGCCATATTCCAGACAACCACCGATGCGGAGATAATTCTGCATATTCTTGCAAGGGAAAGAATGATTACAGGGAGAGCCGAAACAGCTCTTGCCTCCATAATGAAGAAGCTTGAAGGAGCGTATTCAATTGTAATGATGACTCCCCAAAAACTTATTGCCTGCAGGGATCCTTTGGGAATGAGGCCCCTTTGCCTTGGAAAAATGAACAACACCTATGTAATTGCTTCGGAAAGCTGTGCTTTGGATACAATAAATGCGACGTATATAAGGGATGTGGATCCGGGGGAAATCATCATAGTTGACAAGAATGGACTCAGGACAATAAGGGATAATGTAAGGAACAGATCAGATGCAAGGCTCTGTATTTTCGAGTTCATATACTTTGCCAGATCCGACTCAGTTATTGAGAATATGAGCGTGCATGAGGCAAGAAAAAACACAGGAGCAATACTTGCAGAAGTTGCACCCGTTGATGCAGACATGGTAATTGGAGTACCTGACAGCGGAATTGATGCTGCCATCGGATATGCCAGCAAATCAGGCATTCCCTATGGGAAAGGCCTTGTTATTAACAGATACGTTGGCAGAACATTTATCAAGGCCACCCAATCGGAAAGAGTGTCTGCGGTACAGCTTAAAATTAATGTACTGAAAGAGACGGTACAGGGTAAAAGAATAATAATGATAGATGACTCTATTGTTAGGGGAACCACTTCTGCAAACCTGGTTACAATGCTCAGGGATGCAGGTGCAAAAGAGGTTCACATGAGAATAAGTTCTCCGATGTTTTTAAATCCCTGTTATTACGGCATAGACATACCCTCAAAAGACGAACTCTTTGCCCGAAAATATTCAAAGGAGCAGATGAGGGACATAATTGGTGCTGATTCACTGGAGTTCTTCCCGGTGGAAAGACTCAGAGATATTGTTCCACAGCTTGACTGTGGGTATTGCGATGCTTGCTTTACTGGCAATTATCCTTGGAGAGTTCCAGATGAATATTGTCAATAAGTTTGTAATGTTTGATCTTCTTGTGTAAAATATGCAGTATATAAAATATGCAGTATAAATGAAGGAATGGAATGATACTAATGCAAAAAAGATATAGATACACAAAACCCAAGACTTTTCTTACAATTGTTTTATCGATCTTTCTTTTGTTCATGATATGTACGGCGGTCATACTCCCTGATTTGGCCAGCAGGATGGATATATTAAGACAGCAGAATGAAAAGAAAGAAGACAAATATATTCTCAGAATGAAGGAATTGTTTGAAGAAAATGAAACAGTTGTATTGAAAGACATTTTCAATGACATTGATTTTGCGTATGCTTATGTGTTCAATGATCCAAACATCAATGGGGAGACTTTGGCCAAAAGATACAATCTGGACTTGAATCTTGGCAAAGTAAGGGAGCTTGAAAGCGATCACTATCGCAGAATCGTTTTCCTTGATGAGAACAAGGAAGTTGTGTTCAATTGGGTTTATAGTGTCTATGAAGTTCTAATATTTGTTGGGGGATACTACGTTGAACCTGACGTTACTATATCCAGGGAAGAGGTATATACTTCTGCCATGGTAATAAGGTTTGAAGATGTAAAAGAAGAGAACTACTTTGGAGCATATCCTGAGAAGGCCCAGCTCGAGTTTAATGAAAGCATAAAGAATCTTACGATGGAAGAACTAATAGAGCAGAATGCGGGTATAGACAACACCCAGTGCATGTATGGAGATTACTTCTTCCTGATACCTACCGAGCCGGAAGACAAACGCCAGTTTTTGTACAGAAAGAAAGGCAACGAAACCGTACTGATTCTATACAGTGAGTATGGAATTAACACTGTGTCTTTGGGACAGGATGTGAATACAATTCATGTGTCGGCCAATGTCATGATAGATGGCGTATTAATGAATGTCCCCATCACGCTCGATATTACCGAGTATGACAGGGACATGATATGGGCAGCCTATCATGTTTCATGATAGGAGATCGTCCATTGTGTAGAAGCCTGTTTCCTTGTCCTTGAGGAACAGTGCCGCCCTAAGGGCACCATCTGCAAAAATGTCTCTTGACAATGCCTTGTGGCTTATTTCAATTATCTCATTGTTGCCAGCAAATATAACATCATGATCGCCTACGATATTGCCACCTCTTATGGAACTGAAGCCTATTTCTCGTGGGCTTCTTTTTGCTTTTCTTGAATGTCTGTCATAAATATACTCATACTTGTTGTTATCGACAGCATTTATACAGTCGGCAAGGACCAAAGCAGTTCCGCTTGGAGCATCAAGTTTCTGGTTGTGATGCTTCTCAATAATTTCAATGTCAAAGCCTTCACCCAGGAACAATACCGCTCTTTTTACAAGGTCTTTAAGCAGGCATATGCCAAGGGACATGTTAGCCGAGTAAAGAACACTTGTTGTTTTTGCTGTCTCTTGCAGATACTCCATGTCCTGCTTGGACAATCCGGTGGTGGCCACCACAAGAGGAGTTTTCCTGTCTCTTGCAAAGTCTGCAAGAGGAATTAACAGGGAAGGGTTTGTAAAGTCTATAATCACATCAATATCCAGATTCTCGGGAACTTCTGCAAAACTGGCATACACTTCAAAATCATTTTTTTCATTTGTGTTGATGTCAACACCTGCTACAATTCTGCAGTCGTTTCTGCTTCCAGCCAGTTTTACGATTGCTTGTCCCATTCTGCCGTTTGCTCCGCTTAAGAGTATTCTTGTCATGTCAGATTCTCCTTTGATATATAATAATACGGAAAACGTGGAGTTTTCCGTATTCTAATGTATATATGCTTTTATGCCAAAATTGTTCAATTCCCTTATGAGGAATTCTTTGTTTTTCTCGCTCATGCCAACCAGAGGCATGCGGCATGGCCCAACATTAAATCCCATGTAGTTCAAGGCTTCTTTTACTGGTATGGGATTTACTTCACAGAAAAGCGCTTTTACAAGATCTAGACATTGAAGCTGCATCTTCCATGATTTCTCCGTCTCTCCTCTTAAATAGCTGGCTACCAGCTCATGAGTGAACTTTGGAATTATATTTGCCATAACACTAATAACTCCAAGGCCGCCAGCTGCAAGCAGGAAGTAGACATTTCCATCTTCTCCTGAATAGAGGTTGAGCTCGTCGCCACATCTCTTTACTGTTTCAGGCACCTGCATAAGATTGCATTCCTTCACTGCGTTGATGTTTGGTATCTTGCAAAGCTTTTCATATGTTGCAGGGTCTATGTTCAGGTTTGTTCTGCTGGGCACATTGTAGAGTATTATGGGTACTGATACACTCTCTGCAATTGCTTTGAAGTGCTCGTAAAGTCCTGCTTGTGTTGTCTTGTTGTAGTAGGGTGTAACAGACAAAAGAGCATCCGCACCCAGCTTCTCAGCTTCCGTACTGAGCTTTACAGCGTGTTTTGTGTCGTTGCTGCCAGTACCTGCAATAACGGGAACCCTTTTTGCCACTTTTTCCACTGCATAGCGAATTACATCCAAATGTTCCTCATCCGGCATTGTGGAGGCTTCACCGGTGGTTCCGCATATGATTATTGCATCGGTACCTTCGCTAATTTGAAATTCAATCAGCTCTCCCAGCTTATCATAGTTTATTCCATCATCTGTAAAAGGAGTGACAATTGCAACTCCGGAACCTTGAAATATTTTTTCTTTCATAAAAGACATCCCCTTTTAATGTGTACAAGATTACATATAGCCTTCCTTGCAAAGGAGCTCAGCCATAAGAATTGCACCGCCAGCAGCGCCTCTTACCGTATTGTGGGAGAGACATACAAACTTGATGTCGTATTGGGTATCTTCCCTGAGACGGCCAATTGTAACACCCATGCCGTTCTCATAATCGCGGTCAAGTCTTGTTTGCGGTCTGTTTTCCTCAGTGAAATACTTAAGGAAATGGCGTGGTGCGCTTGGCAGCTCGAGCTCTTGCGCGCGTCCTTTATAGTTGTTCCATATGTCAATTATTTCATCAATTTGTGGCTTTGTGTCAAAGGATGCAAACACACAAGCCATATGTCCGTCAAGTACTGGAACTCTAATACATTGAGCAGTTATGAAAGGTCTTCTTGCCAAAACAATTTCACCATTCTGAACACTTCCAAAGAGTTTCAATGGCTCGACTTCAGACTTTTCTTCTTCTCCTCCAATGTATGGAATAATATTGTCTATCATTTCAGGCCAGGAATCGAAATCCTTTCCTGCACCGGAAATTGCCTGATATGTGGTTACCAAAACCTTGTCAAGTCCAAAGCCTCTTAATGGATGAAGAGCTGGAATATAGCTTTGGAGAGAGCAGTTCGACTTTACACTTATAAATCCTCTCTTTGTTCCCAAACGCTTTTTCTGCCAGGGGATTATGGCTGCATGCTCAGGATTTATTTCAGGAACAATCATGGGAACGTCAGGAGTAAACCTGTGAGCGCTATTGTTTGACACAACAGGACATTCGGCCTTTGCATATTTCTCCTCGAGCTCCTTGATCTCTTCCTTCTTCATATCAACAGCACAAAAAACGAAATCCACTTCGCTGGCAATACTGTCAACGTCATTGGCGTCTTTGACAACCATATTCTTTACATACTCAGGCATGGGAGTTTTCAGCTTCCATCTGTCTCCCACTGCTTCTTCATATGTTTTTCCCGCAGATCTTGCACTTGCAGCTACAACTTTCACATCAAACCATGGATGATTATCCAACAGGCTTAAGAAACGTTGACCAACCATACCGGTTGCTCCGAGTACTCCGACTCTTCTTTTCATAAAGAATTAACCTCCCGTATATTAGTATATGAGATTTGATTTTTTATTGTTTATATTTCTTCTCTTCATCATCAGTTACAAGTTTCTGAACATCTCTTATTGCCCATTTCTTGAATGTCAAAAGGGTTCTGTCGATGGATGACTCGATAGTTATTTCATCGTCTTTTATCTGAACAACACGTCCTGTTATTCCACCGATGGTTGTAATGTTGTCACCAAGAATTACACTGCTGCGGAGTTCTTCTTCTTTCTTCTGTCTTTTTCTTTGAGGGCGAATCAAAATGAAATACATGGCTGCAAACAAAAGCGCATACATTGCAATGATGGGGAGAAATCCTCCCAAAAGACCGCCTTTTGGAGCATCCTGGTCCGCACCGGGGGTTTCTTCAGCAGCTAAAGCTACAAAGTTCATAAATGTTCCCGCCGTAATCGCCGTTGTGAATAATATCTTTTTTATTTTCTTCATATATTAACCTCCAAGTTATCTAATGTCATCTATTTAAGGCCGTATTTTTCAAAGAATTCTACTTTAAAATCAAGCAGCCTGTCATTAATTATAGCTTGTCTGATGGATTTCATCAAGTTTAACAGAAAATAAATGTTGTGAATTGTAACAAGTCTCAGCCCGAACATTTCACCCGCTTTTACAAGATGCCTTATATACGCTCTTGTATAGTTTCTGCATGCATAACAGTCGCATTCCGGATCAATAGGGGAGAAGTCTCTTGCGTACTTGGCATCCCTTACAATAACCCTTCCCCTTGAAGTCATTGCAGTTCCGTTTCTGCCTATTCTGGTGGGCAATACGCAGTCAAACATGTCAATTCCCCTGATAGAGCCTTCAATAAGGTAATCAGGACTTCCAACACCCATAAGATATCTGGCCTTGTCGTCAGGTAGTAAAGGAACTGTTGCTTCAAGCATTTCATACATAAGCGGTCCGGGTTCGCCGACACTTAGTCCTCCAATGGCATATCCGTCAAAACCTAAGGATACAATGTCCCTGGCAGACATCTGCCTCAAATCGGCATACATTCCTCCCTGCACTATACCAAACAAAGACTGCTTGTCAGTGTTTTTATGGCTTTTCAGACATCTTTCGGCCCATCTTGCAGTTCTGTTTGCAGAATCCCTGGTGTATTCGTAGGAAAAAGGGTAGGGTGTGCATTCGTCAAACGCCATAATTATATCCGCACCCAGTGCATTTTCAATTTCCATTACCTTCTCAGGAGATAGAAAATGTTTTGAACCGTCCAGATGGGAATTGAAGTGGACTCCTTCCTCAGTTATTTTTCTCAACTTGCTGAGTGAAAAGACCTGAAAGCCGCCACTGTCGGTAAGTATGCCTCTGTCCCAGTTCATAAACTTGTGAAGTCCTCCTGCTTCTTTAACCAGTTCATGACCAGGCCTCAAATACAGGTGGTAGTTGTTGGAAAGAATAACTCCAGCACCCAGTTCCTTAAGTTCTTCTGGTGATATGACTTTTACTTACGCTTGTGTGCCAACAGGCATGAGCATGGGGGTATCAAACGTTCCGTGGGGTGTATGCAGTTTTCCAAGCCTTGCTCCTGACTGCTTGCAAGTTTTAATCAACTCGTATCTGACAGCTGGCATCTGTTACTCCTTTAAAATTTTTTTATGAATGTAAAATATTATCATGTTTTTGAAGAAAAATCAATTAGATAATAAGCATGGCGTCTCCAAAACTGAAGAATCGGTACCTTTTTTCCACTGCTTCCTTGTATGCATTTAATATGTTCTCCCTGCCTGCCAGGCTGCTAACCAGCATTATGAGTGTTGATTCGGGAAGGTGGAAATTTGTAATCAAAGCATCGACTATCTTGAATTTGTGTCCGGGGTATATGAAAATGTTGGTTTCTCCCTTTTCTGCTTTCACAAAACCGTTTTCATCCGCAACGGATTCAAGAACCCTGCAGGAGGTGGTGCCTACACAGAAAATCCTGCCGCCTGCATTTCTTGCTTCGTTGATTAGCTTTGCATTCTCCTCTTTTATTTCATAATATTCCGTGTGCATGTAGTGATCTTCCACATTCTCCACCTTTACAGGCCTGAAGGTGCCAAGTCCCACATGCAGCGTGACATAGGCAATGTCAACTCCCATTTCCTTGATTTCTTCAAGGAGTTTATCCGTGAAGTGAAGACCTGCGGTAGGTGCTGCACTGGAACCTTTCTCCCTTGCATACACGGTTTGATACCTGTCCGGATCATCAAGTTGTTCCGTGATATATGGAGGAATAGGGATAAGGCCTACTTCGTCCAATACTTCTTCAAATATACCATCGTATTCAAATTCCACAATTCTGTTGCCATTTTCAAGAATTTCATGAACGTAGGCTTTCAGTTCTCCTTCTCCAAATACAATGCAAGAACCCGGCCTAACTTTCTTTCCGGGTCTTACAATTACTTCCCATATGTTTTGAGTGTGGTTTTTTATCAGAACAAACTCGATTCTGGATTGCTGGTTCTCTTTCCTGCCATATAGTCTTGCCGGTATTACCTTTGTGTCATTGAGAACCAGACAGTCTCCCTTTCTTAAAAAATTTTTTATGTCTCTAAAAACACAGTGGGTTACCTGTCCGGTTTTTTTATCAAGAACCATCAGCCTTGAGGAGGCCCTGTCTTCAAGAGGTTTCTGGGCAATTAACTCCTCGGGTAGATCGTAATAAAAGTCGCTAACCTTCATTTATATCATTTTCCTGCTTTCTATCACTAATTGTAACTCCTGGGAAATAGAAATTTATAATCTCCTCGCTGGTCATTCCCAGTTTGCTCATCTGCTGGGCACCGTGCTGGCTCATTCCAACACCATGTCCGGAACCTTTTCCGTTAATAATTATTGTTTGATTGTCAGAATCATATACCTTTATTCTTTCATAAACATGGCCGTTTTCAGCAACCACGCCATATTTGTCTCCAAGGTACTCCTTGGTAAAGTACTCTCCTTCAAACACCTTTCTGGCTCTATCGCTTAAAAACTTCTTCTCCCCGTCTCTCTGGTCGACAATCCTTATCCTGTCGTCAACCTCGTAATTGTACATGTTGCCCATGAGAGAATACACCCATCTGTTTTGCTCGTTTCTCAGTACAAAGCTGGCATTGGTTCCTTCTATCAGTGTTTCCGTCGTTCTTCCTGCAGTGGAACGTTCAACTACATTAATGTACTTGATATTCCCTATGTCGGTATATGAACCGTCAGAAGTTCTTGTAATATCTGCAACATAGTTTCTTATGGCATCCTGTATGCTCCTGCCTGTAAACGAGTTGGACCATTCCCTCGGGGCAAGTTCCGTATATGGGTCTGGTTTTGAAACAACGTAAGGAGGATAGTTTCCGCCTCTGTACCACACATATATGGGGTGTTCGGTAAAGCCTCCGCTGTTTGAGTGATAGTATATGTTTGTTGCTAGTTTTCCGTCATACATGAGAACTTGTCCTCTTGTCAGGTTCACCGCAGCGTTGGTGTTGTTCCACTCGCCCATGTTGCCGTTTGCATGGGTGTATCCGGGATATACTTGCGTGATTGTTGTGTTCTCTATATCCGCCCTGTATTTCTGATAGCTTTTCATCTCCACCATTTTAACAGCAAAAGTTCTTGCTACAATGGCTTGTACTTTTAATGCCTCTATTCTTTCATCATACTGGTGATCGTATCCGGCAGACATTTCCATGTGTACAACGCTGTAGAGATACTCTTCAAGTTTAACCTTGTTAACAACGACAAAACTGTCTTTTTTCAGCATCTCTTGTCTGTGAACATCAAACACGCCTCTATAGCGGGAACGGAATCTTAATGCCTCCGGCTGTGAGATTTCATAAAGCCTAAGCAGCGGTATGACATCCGGGTTGCCTGTATCCTGGGGCTTTATCCTCACGCTGACGGCATTGTCAGGATCGGATACGGCAAAAAGGGGAGTGCCTTCAATTTCCGCTCTCATGGCAAACCTTTCGGTTTTGTAAGGGGTTACCGGCCAGGACGGACCTTCTTCTTTTCCTTCCGGAGTGTCAATCAGATCGGCAAGGGCAAAGGTTTCATACAGTATGGCATACTCGTCAATGCCGTTGTCAGCCATTGTTTCCTCCATGACAGGTTCTTCCGTGTAAATTGAAGCGGCAGCAACCCATTTTCCTTTGTAAAGGGGGAAGATGGGAATCGAAAAGTCATAACCGGCATGCTCTTCCAAAACCTCGATGAATTCCATTACTTCATCATAGGTGTCAAATTCCTCGCCGATTATGAGGTGATAATTGCTGTCACTTACAACTTCCACAACGTCACTGGCGCTGAAGATGTTCATCTCTATGTGATTGTCATCAAGAACAATGCCCACAGTACCTCCCGTATCCGAACGAACGTATACGAAATCCAGAGCGGTATTATCGTACTTGAGTGCAACTCTGATGTATTCTGGTACATTGTACTCAATACTTTCCGCATGTGTCGGATACAGCATCATTCCTGTAATTAATACAATGCATAGTATGAAGCTTGCTGCTTTTTTTGCCATGACAAACAAACCTTTCCTGGTATATTAAAAACCCCAAATGGTTTTGAAATAATCTAGTGCTTCCTTTGTCAAATCTGAAATGTCAAGTTTGTTGTAATTCTTCTCATTTACCTTGACTCTGTATTTGTCCGACTTCATTAGTTCTTCAATGTTTTCGTTGACCACATAAAACCTGGTCCAGTCTTTCATCTCGTCCGAGTCCTTCAGGGATTCAAAGTCAACAACTTCAACGCATTTGACAATGTACACAAAATCTTCAGTTTCAATAATATCCACATCGTCAACTTCTGCATCCTGGGACCACTCATAAAGTTCCGGATATGTATCCTTGAAGGCGGCGTTAATCATGATAACTCCTTCGGACTGAAGGACCGATTCGTCCTGACCATATCCTTTAATGAGGGAGTACATGTCCTCGCCATTCAATATGTCGTCATACAGTCTGTTAATGAGGGTCATTTCCTTTTCCAGTTCCTCCTCATCCAGCTCCGTAATATCCCTCACCAGAATCATGGTCTTCTTAGAGTA
Organism: Clostridiaceae bacterium; assembly: GCA_012522035.1. Lineage (GTDB taxonomy): Bacteria > Bacillota > Clostridia > UBA1212 > DUPL01 > DUPL01. The sequence goes on along the minus strand of JAAYLF010000258.1, from coordinate 6,584 downwards.
AAGGAAGTCCTTGTATTTTTCAAAGGCTTTCTGTTGGTTTTCCAAACCTACATCCGCTTCATCTTCCTGGGCTGTATTGTACTTGTCAATAATAGCCCAGTTTTTTCTGAACTCAAGGAACTGCTTTTTACTGATGCCATAGAAGAAGTTGTAGAATTCCCTTTCGGATTTCATTCCTGTTTCTTTTTTGTACTTCTCATGCTGCTCCTCAATCTCTTTAATCAGCTTGTTCTCTTCTGCCTTTGTCAGCTTAAAGCCTTTTTCCTTTGCCTCGCTCAGTCTGCAGATGTATTCCGTTATGAACTGTTTTGTCTCGTTCTTGATTACATCGTCAAACTCATCCGAATCCCTGTAGAGATAGACCAGATCCTCGTCTTCAAGCACAAGTGAACAGAAGAATCTGAATTCGTTTTCCGGTACCTTGTAGCCGTTCACAGTCATGATTGTCTTTCCTCTCAGACCTGTGAAAATATCGGAAAGAACCAGAGAACTGTTGGCAAAATACACAATCAGTATGGTCACCACAGCAATAAGCAGAACAGCCACACTGGTTATTGTTATTATTTTCTTCTTTCTTTTCTTTAGTTGGGCGGGCTCGGGAAGGTTTATTGCCTTCATGCCGCACTTGGGGCATTTTTTCTCATCCTTGTCCATCATTGTCCCGCATTTTACACAAAACTTAGACATGTTGCTCCTTTCAAATATAACCGTATTGTATTATATATATTACCATATGCGAAGGCTTAAGTCATAAAAAAATTATAAACTCTCGTTGGCAAATACTACATTCCTTACCACCCTGTCAACAGTAAGGCCGTTGACTATAGAGATGTCGAAGGTTTCTCCGTCCTCGTTCTGGCTTATTAAGTAGATGGAGGAGAGGGCCTTTACTGTTTTGAAGTTGCCTCTGTGAATCATAATCGATGTACTGTTCTCATATACATACAGTCTGTTCTTGATATCGTTCTTTTCGGTTTCTGTGACAACGTAAATATAATCAAGTCCGCTGTATGTTTGAACCGTATCAAAGGGCTCGTTGTCAATGGAGTTTTGATACGTTGTAATGTTCTGGGTTATAAACGACACGGATTTTCCTTCCATCTTCTTGTTCCTGGGAATATATATCTAGGTTTTTTCATCATAAAGTATCAGATTGTCTTCCAGGTTGCGGCTTTGGGGCACATCCAGCTCCTTTATTTTGTCAAAGGTTTCTCCCTGCAATGTACTTACAAAAAGCTTGTACTTCACAATGGATATCTTGTTCATCCAGCTGTCAGCGTTGATGAAGTTAAATATGAAGGAGGAACCTGACATTTGAATGGAGTAAAAGCTTTTAAAGTCATTGGTTACAACATCCAGATGCCTTCTTATCATGGTTTCATTTCTCTTGTAGATGGTTTTGAGGTTGTACATTTTTACCGCATCCACCCGGTTTGATTCTCCAATGGTGGCAAGATACACGGCCTTGGATGTGGCAAGTACAAATTTTTCTGTTTCCTTGTCGTATTCAAATATCTTGTATACATCCCTCATTATTCCGTAGACAGTGCCTTCGTCCATAAGATAGAGGGTTTTTTCCTTTTTGGAGTAGTAGAAATATCTGTTATCCTTGACGCAAGGGTAAATTGTTTCAGGCACGGTTTCATCAAAGCTCTTATCCAGTGATTTGATTTCACCATCCTTGTACATAAAGTCTCCACCCGCTTTTTTGTAGTAAAGAAGGAGTGAGCCTGACATGTCTGTGTAATTGTGCTTTTTGCCGAAAGGATTGTACAGTTCTTTGACATCCGTATCGAGTATTACCGTATCGTCTTCAAATTCGGTATAGCGGATTAACGCGCCATCTGCCTGCTTGGCAATGATGCAGTCGTGTTCTCTTAGATAATATACTTTTGCATCCTTTGTTATCTGCTTGGATTGACCGTCTCTGTAGATGTATACATAGTTTGAGCTTAGATAACCGGTAGCGTAGAGTATATTTCCTCTTTTGGTTATGACAAAGCTGTCCACCTTTTCCGCAATCTCTACAACTTCCCTGTTTTCAATATCCAGCCTGAATAAATGAGATTCCCCATTCAACTCAAGAATGTACATGATGTGTTTGCCGTTTGAAACAACCTGGCAATTCTTTTTTAGCTCGAAAGACTTGTTGATATCATAGTTGAGAGAATCAAGCCTCAGACCTTCGGTGGTTATGTCTACGAACCTGTCCTTATAAAGAAGATAGAGTTTTCCTTCCCTTATGAAGGTGATGGGAGGGCTGTCGTTTTTATCGTACATGTCCTCCGTGTTTATTATGTACTCTGGATCGGGATTTGTTGTGTACAAACTTTCAATTTGTGCAGTTATGAAGTTGTCCACTTTGGGTATGATGAGAATAACGTAGATGGCCAGCACGACCAGGCAGAATACAAGAAGCCTTTTTAAGAATTTAACCATTACCATTCCTCCTGATATATTTTATCTTTAGTATGAACCATGTCGCAAAACCAATGTAAATGTATATGATTGTGGAAATGTGACTGCATACTATATCGATAATTCCCCTGAGGGAATTCAAGGTTTTCATTTGAGAGACAAATTCGTTCATTGATGAGTAATTTTTGAGTTTGTAGTTTCCTGTTCCATTAATATTTACAAGGCAATATATGCCGTTATCCTCGTCTCCAGTTACATGGTAGACAAGGTCTGCATCTGATGTAAAGCTTGTTCGTGATATGTTGGCAAGCTCCTTGTTCGTAAGGCTCAAGTGAAATGTATATTTTCCGTTTTCTTTACCTGCCACTGCTCCGTAACCGGTTAGCCTGTAATATTTGGACATGCCGGCCAGTTTCTTTAAAACAATACCGTTTTCATTTTCAAACACGCTGGCTTCAACCACATTTCCCTCATTATCGATATTAAGAAGGAAAACTGAGAAGGCTTCATCCTTTGTATTGACATACTTTTTTGAATAACTGTCTATGGATGTTTCGTCATTTTTGGACATAAGACCGTGCAGGATAAATTGACCATTGGATATGGGCAGTATTCTTTCAATGGTGGAATGGACATCCTCCATGGCGGCTTTTTCCCATAAGAGTTCACCGTTTAATGTATAACAGGAGTAGAAGGCAAACCTTTTTTCCTGCGCATCCACAGTCAGAGTCTTTTGTCCGACCACATAAACCTTGTCGTTTGCAACGCATATATCGTTTACCTTGTTCACATCTTTCATTGGGAAGGTTGCGCTTTGGTTTGTGTTAAGAAGATAAATGTTTTCCCTGCCGGCTGCAAAGTAGTAGTTCTCTGAGATGAAAAAGCTTGTATCCACTGTTTCAGGGACATAGGGAAATTCCCATTTGTCCAGGGATTTTCTCATATAATCATAAACATAAAGGACACCTTTCAACTGGCGGCCTTTTTTGGCTCTGCAAATGACAGCAAAGTTGTTTTCCTTTGCAGATACGTCATCTATGGACAAATCAAAACCTTCAAGCTGCAGGCTTTTTTCATCCAGCAGATGGGAGCTTGCACTGTATATTTTGAAAAACGCATTTTTACCGTCTTTCCCCGTTACCAGCGACTTTCCATTGCCCAGATATGTTATGCCGGTAACTTTCATCGTGCTTGTATAGATATCGCCGTCAATGGCTTTTGTCATGTCGTTTACAACGGTCTGCACTGCTATGACCGACAATAATATGATTATGGTACTTATGGCAAGTATTTGTATCAAAGTAGCAAGCTTAAACATAAACCAGAGCCCCTGTGTTCTTCTACATTTCCTAATGATTATATCATCTGGTAAATGCATGTTCAAGGTTGTATTTAATTCTATTTTGCATGAGCAGGACATATAAATTTGGTAAGAGAACTTTTTGAACAAGGTGGTTTGCATGTCAAGGACCAATGTAAGGAGATATAGAAGGAGTGTTTTGGGAGGACATACCCGCTGGTACTATCTTGTCTGCGGTGTTCTGACTTCCTTTGTATTTACAATTCCTGTGTTTTTAATACTTTCACTGGCAGTTTCACTGACGGATTTTCCAGAGCAGTTTATTCCTCCTGCTGTTTTTGCAACCATGATTCTGTCCGTTGTGGCATCAGCCTTCATGGCCACAGCCGGTTCAAAAAACAGCGGCTGGTTCAATGGCACCCTTGTAGGCTTGATTTATGCGTTCATCATTACGATTGTCAGGTGGATTCTTGAAAGCCGAATATATGTTGACAAGGACATACTTACACTGATACTTTGCGGAGCACTTTTGGGTTCCATAGGCGGTATTGCTGGCATAAACCTTACTCTGAAACTCAGAAGATTCAAGCCAAAGGAAAGAAAATAGACACGGAAATGAAGTTTGTGTATAATGTAGCTTGCGTTGAAAATATTTTAAGAAGGACTGGAACATGCTGTACACGAACCTTAGGAAAAAGTACTTTATACACAAGCTGGTAATATTCGCAGTACTTGTTTTTGTCTGCATACTTTCAATTACAACAGGCATAGCCAGGATTGATGCCATTGATACTGTAAAGATTCTAGCATCAAAGATACCCTTTTTTGGAAAGCACGTGAATGTTGACCATATCCCATCTTCTGCAAAAGCAATCATTCTTAATCTTCGTGCTCCCAGGATTGTAATGGCGGTGTTTGTAGGAATGGGTCTGTCCTTGTCCGGAGCCGTGTATCAGGGCATGTTCAAAAACCAGATGGCGGACCCTTACGTTCTTGGCATATCCTCCGGGGCTGCCTTTTTTGCTTCAATTGCCATTGTGTTTTTTGGTGGATTGCGTATTGGATTTTTGGGCAGTGTTTACATATTTGCATTCTTTGGAAGCGTTCTTACAACAATTCTTGTATACATGATAAGCAGAACTGGAGGGAGGCTTCCTGCAGCAACCCTTTTGCTGACAGGGGTTGCCTTTCATTTTCTAATGTCTGCAGGTATAAATTTTCTGCTGATGTTCAACAGGGAAATGGCGGACAGAGTGGTTCTCTGGAATATGGGAAGTTTCTCAAACTCATCCTGGACCAGTGTTGCCATTACCGTTCCCGTTATTCTGACATGCTCCATCATTATCATCTTTAATGCCAAAAATCTCAACATTCTTTCCGTGGACGAGCCTACGGCAAAATCCCTGGGCGTGGATGTGGAAAGAAACAAAACCCTGATGCTGGTAGTTACCGCACTCATGGTGGCGGTTTGCGTGTCCTCCTGCGGTGTTGTCGGCTTTGTAGGTCTTGTCATACCGCATATAACGCGAATACTGTATAGACCGGATCACAGGGTGCTTCTTCCGTTTTCCGCCCTGTTTGGTGCCTTGTTTCTTGTTCTGTGCGATCTGGTGGCAAGAAACCTTTTAAACTGGTTGAAAGGTTTTAGCAGCGAGATGCCTGTAGGTGCAATAACTTCAGCTTTTGGAGCACCATTCTTCATATGGCTGCTGATAAAGAAAAAGAGAAATGTGTGAGTGGGGGATTGCATGTCCATACTAAGCGTTGAGAATTTGTCTTTTTCCTATGAGGAATACGAGGTTTTGAAAAGCATATATGCGGATTTTGAGGAAGGGAAACTCTATGTAATCCTGGGTCCAAACGGCTCGGGCAAAACCACCCTTTTAAACTGCATAATGTCAAATCTGACCTGGTACTCAGGCATTATTCGTCTTAAGGGAAAAGATGTAAAGAAGATGACCAGCAGGGAAAGGGCAAGACTTGTTTCCTATGTCCCTCAGAATACAATAATTGATTTTGAATTCACTGCAAGGGAAATAGTTCTTATGGGAAGAAGCCCGTATTTGAGATTCTTTGAAAATGAAAGCATTGAGGATGTGGAAATTGCCAGGGAGTGCATGGCCATGACCAATGTGCTTCACCTCATGGACAAAAACATCAAGGAGATTAGCGGTGGTGAAAGACAAAGAGTCCTTATTGCAAGAGCCCTGTGTCAGGATACTCCCATCATGGTTCTTGACGAGCCGGCATCAAGCCTTGACATATATCATGAGATAAATGTTATGGACATATTGAGGAATATTGTCAGGGAGAAGAAAAGAACAGTGATATGCGTAATGCATGACCTGAACACTGCTGCAAGGTATGCAGATTATCTATACCTTATGAGTAATGGAAGCGTGGTGGCAAGAGGAGAAGCAAAAGAGGTTTTCAATAGTGAAAACCTCGAGAAAGTGTACTCTGTCAAGAGTGATGTTATTGAAATTGATGGCAAGAAATATATTGTAATTGACAGTATAGTTTAATTTAAATGGCTTTCCTGCTTCCAAATATCTTCCTTATATCATCATATTCATCGTTCTTGAATTCAAAAAACAGATTGTAGTTGTCGTCCTTGAGTTCCACAATTATGGATTCGGGTCTGATTTTTCCACCACCGGGATTTGGAACTCTTTTTGCGTAATTGACATACTCTCCAAAAGAAACCACATCTTCCTTGTCGCAAGTGATTTCGCCGAAAGGATCTTCAAAATCCGCATCATAAAAGACGATCTGATCGTTCTCTTCCTTCAGATAGAATCTTCTTTTTGGCTGGGGGAAAACACCTGGGATTGTGGATATCATTTTGCACATCAGGGTGCCGGGG
>JAAYLF010000257.1 GCA_012522035.1 Clostridiaceae bacterium | reverse complement strand
GGTATAAAAGCGGGAGTTGCCTTGAATCCTGGAACACCATTGTGCATGGTTGAACCTGTTTTGGAAGATGTGGACATGATCCTTCTTATGAGTGTCAATCCCGGCTTTGGCGGTCAATCCTATATCCCCTCGGTTACCGGGAAAATCAGAGAGCTTAGAAGAATGCTTGACGAGAGAAACCTCAATACGGATATACAGGTGGATGGAGGCATTGATGCAACAACTGTTAAAGATGTAATTGAAGCAGGTGCAAATGTTATCGTTGCTGGCTCTGCAGTATACAAGGCGGAAGATACTAGAGAGATAATCTCTATACTGAGAAATGGAGGAAAGTAAGATGATATCCAGAAAGGTGGAAGAGAACCTGCAGAAAAGCTCATGGATTAGGGCGATGTTTGAGCAGGGCGTGCAGCTTAAGAAACAGTATGGAGAAGAAAATGTTTTCGACTTTTCTTTGGGGAACCCTGATCCAGAACCCTCTGAAAGCATTCTTGCCACCATGGAAAGTTTGGTAAGAGTTCCGGGAATCCATAAGTACATGTCCAATGCAGGATTTCAGGATGTAAGGGAAAAGGTGGCTGAACACGCATCAAAGGAAAGTTCGGTTGAGGTTGCTGCAAATCATGTTGTAATGGTTAATGGTGCGGCAGGCGGTTTGAATGTGGTTTTAAAGTCAATACTTAATCCTGGTGAAGAAGTAATTGTAATTGCCCCGTATTTTTCTGAGTACAAATTCTATACTGAAAATCACGGAGGTATTACCAAGCTTGTTCCTGCACAAGAAGGTTCCTTTAATTTGGATGTTGAAGCCATAAAGAATGCAATAACAGACAAAACAAAGGCAATAATACTGAATTCTCCAAACAATCCAACAGGTGCGGTTTATGATGAAAAAACACTGTGTGAACTCAGCAAGGTCTTGGATAATGTTGGACATACTGTTTATGTGATTTCTGACGAGCCTTACGCAAAGATCGTCTATGATGGAGTTTGTGTTCCTTCAATACTCAAGATATTAAAAAACTCCATAGTCATTAATTCTTTCAGCAAATCCCTGGCTCTTCCAGGAGAAAGAATTGGCTTTTGCATTGTAAATCCAAGATGTGCAAATGTTGATCTTTTGCTGCAGGCAATGATATTTGCCAACAGAACTCTAGGTTATGTGAATGCTCCGTCTTTGATGCAGAAAGTGATAGCAGAGCACCTGGATGATGTGGTTGGTCTTGAAGAGTACAAGGCAAAGAGGGATGCACTGTACGATGTACTTGTAGATGCGGGTTTTGAGTGCAGGAAACCTGAAGGCGCCTTCTATATGTTCCCCAAATCCCCAATTCCCGATGATGGTGAATTTGCAAAAGAAGCTCTTAAGCATAATATTGTGCTGGTAGGAGGTACTGGTTTTGGGTACCCAGGCTACCTAAGGCTTTCATATTGCGTAAGCATGGATACAATAGTCAATTCAAGAAAAGCCTTCAAGGAGCTTATGAAAAAATACAGATAATTAATTTGTTAATAAATTATGCACTCCTTGTTCCATATTCCTTAATATGTTACAATACTTTTAAAGATTAACGAGTATGGAACAGGGGGTTTTTTATGGTAAAAATCAAGCGTTTCTTCAGCATTCTACTAAGTGTATCAATATTTGCAGCAGTAATAGGCTGCACAAAAGAGGAACCAAAACCCAAGCCAAGAGATACCAGCAACGACACAAGACTATCAAAATCAATGGTCTATGCAAACACGATTGCCAACAAAGTCCAGGCATACTACACAACCCATGAAAGGGACAGTTATACCATCACCAACACTCAGATGAAACTGGTACATGAGCTTGGCTTTTCAAAAGAAAAGAACGTATCAACCCTTCAAACATTAAAAGGTAATCCCTACATCGAAAATTCGTTGGATGTATTTATTGAAAACAATGAAGGACGAAGATACTATGCGTCAAAATCACCCACATCAGGAAGAATGAACACCACAAGACTCGGCTTCTATTACTACGAAAGCCACATCACGCAACTGGGTTTTTCAACCGACGAGGGTGAACTGGTAGGCGACTAGGCGGACCTTACAGGACTAGATGCAAAAGACTGGAAAGTACACCAAATGGAGAGTCCTGTCTACAACAATGGTGTTATTGTAAAGGTTACAAACACCCATGATCCGTATGTATTCAGATCCGGTCTGGATATAGACTATACCAAGTACAACGGTATAGAGGTTAAGATGAAGGTGGAAGGTGCGGCTCAGTTGGCTGAAGTATATTACTTCACTGCTGACAAGGGTTCTTTCAATGCAGAACAGCGTCTTTCCTTTCAGGTAAAAAATGATGGCAAATTCCATACATACGTTTTGGATTTGGCAGGAGCGGGAGAATACAAGGCAAATTTAAAAGGAATCCGTTTTGACATTGGCAGCGCAGTGGGTGATGTAATTACAATAGAATATGTAAAGGCGATTCAGACATCCACCAGGGTTGTGCCCTTTAAACTGGATAAAACTTTCCATACATATCCGGATAAACTCCATCAGGAATTCAGGGTAATTGCCACCAGTGAAGCTTCCAATATTCAGAATATAGGATTTGAAGCCGCGTTTGAGAAAAAGAATGTGGCAAAAATCCAGTATAGGGACAAAAACGGAGTCGGAACCGACATTTCCAAAATGGACAGTGAGTCTGTGGAATACATTGCCTTTGACATAAAGAAGGCAGGAGTTATTGGATTTATAATTCCACCGGATGGAAGTACCAAATCCGTTGTTGTGACGGAAGAAGGCTCAAAGTATGTACTGAGACAATATGCCAACCTTTCAAAAAACACGTTCAAGAGAATGGATGAAGAATCCTTTGGAAACAGACTGTATACCGATACGTCCCATTCTTTTGACGGCATTGATAAAGCAGCATACCTTGAAAGAAACCCTCTAAATGATATTAATATTCTTGATTCGAACGCCAATGCAAGATTTGTTCAATACGATCATTTAAGGGGAGCCTACAGGTTCACCATGGACGGATCCAATTTCAACAAGGCTTATTACAGAGAACCGGACAAACATTATACTGCTACCATAAAGATCAAATCCGACGGCAACGACAGAGACTTCTACATCTGGATGAACACGGATGCAGGCGGCCTTGAATGTGCAGGTATTTTGGATGATACAAAGACCCTCATACCTATTCCAATGCAGGTGTGCAAGAATTTCAAAGGAGAAATTGAAGAACCGTTTTACGATCCAATAGATCCAGCATACGGCGACACTTTCTTCCCGTTGCGGCTTAATGCCAATGAGGAAGCGGAGTTCACCTTGTTGAATCTTTATCAAAACTGGGGTAATTACCCATTAAAGCAGTTGTCATCCATCCAGTTCCACATCTCCTATTACCACCTTTCCACAGGTGTTACGGAATCAAACTGCATTGCCCCTTACTTCGTATATGGCAAGGACGGCTGGACTCTTCCCGACTTTAGAGGAGCCAGCGGTATAATGTGGGACAGCCAGCCCCAGTTCAACTCTGTGGGAAGATTGTACTTTTTGTCATATCAGAAAGATACAAAGATTGGCAGCGAGTATACCGGCAGCTATATTCGCAGTGCAGGACAGACTTATGTGGATATGGACTACAGCTATATTTCCGACTGCGGATCATACAAATACACATTAAGACATGTGGAGTTCCCTCAACTGGATGAAAACAGGACGTACTATTCGCTGTCTCTGGAGTTCTTGAAGAATCTGACCATTGACAATGTGAGGGAGGACTTCACCATATTTGCCTTCGATGGCAGGTTCACATATTTCAAGCAGACCGGCTACCTTGACAAGGACAACAATCCCAAGGTGGAGAGGGTTGATACTCTGGCACCAGGTACAAGGATTTTAACACTGGGAAAAGAGAAACCATACTTCTCATATTTTGACCTGCACAATGGCGAGAGTGTCATGAACTTTGGATTCATACTGAAAAACAGCAACATAACAATTGGCGGAAAGAAATTCAATGGAAACTTTGCATTCAGGGATTCCTTCGATGGCAGCCTGAACACGGGGGCAATCACTCTGGATTTGGGCAAGACTACTTTCAAGAAGGGCGACATGATTCAGATGGATTTCATTCTGCTTCCATATGGTTCGCATCACGACAAGCATGATGATAATGTAAGGATGGTAAGAGAGGACTCGGCCCTCAATCCTTTGAAGATGGAAGCCATAACAGGCTCTGTTGTTCAGGATGCCTTCTTGCCAAGGATTAAGTGTGAGAACAATATGGCTGAGTTCAGAATAACCGGGGGAAGAAACAACAACGTGGTTCGCATAGACGGTTTTACAAACATAAAGAAGCCCAGGATTTATGAGCTTGTGGACGGGGAATATGTGCCATATGAGTACTCGGTGCATGAGTATGACGGATATTCAGTCCATTTCAACATGGACGGAACCTACAGCTTCTCGTTTGTATTCGAGATGGAAAGTCCGTTCAGTGAAAGGGTTTTCAAGATTGAGAACTAGCTTCTCTGGGTTTTACCACAATGCTTTTGTGGTTTGTATAGCTTACCATGCCGGGTTTGGATTTCGGTATTTTTCGCACATGTTTGACTCTTGTGAAGTCGACAACCACATTGGTGGAGGTGCGATGACTGCTGTAAAAGGCGGCATACGATGCGGCTTCCTCAATAACTTTTTGAGTAACAACACCATTCTTTGCTCCTGTTCTCACAATTACGTGGGAACCAGGAGCATCTTTTACATGCAGCCACAAATCGTTTTGGGAAGCAAACCTAAGTGAAAGCTCCTCGTTTTGCTTGTTGTTTCTGCCAATATATATGTCGTAGCCTTCTTCCGATACTACGTGTATGGGTTTTGATTTTGTTTCTGCTTTCTTTGACTTTCTTCCTTTGGATTGGATTTTTACATACCCGCCTTCATAAAGCTCCTGGCGTATGTCTTCCAAAGTCTCAAAATCAGAAGCATTCTCAAGATGGGTTTTAACATTTTCAAGGTAAAAGAGTTCATCCTTAACCTCATCTAGGAGGTTAAGGGCGTTTTCATAAGAGCTCTTCAGCTTTTTGTACCTGTTAAAGTATCTGTTTGCATTCGTCTTTATGCTTTTTTCCTCGTCCAGCTCTATCTTTACAAGAATCGGCGGATCTTCATAGTAGTTAAAAACTTCCGCATATTTGCCTTCCTTCAGATTGTATATGTTTGCAAACAGAAGCTCTCCATAAACCCTGTACTTGTCAAACTCCGCAGCTTCTCTTATGGTCTCCTCATGGATTGCAAGCTTTTTCATATTTCTTTCGATAGCAGTATTAACGCTTTTTAAAATATTTGCTCTAACTGCATTGAGTCTTTCATCCATGTCCTTCTTTGTATAGAACTCATCCAGCATCAGGTTTACGGTGCTGAACAAGGTATTCTTTTCTGCATGTGCAGCGGAAAGCACATGGAAATCCACCTTGTCTCCATGGATTATTGCAGGGGCATAATTTCTGTTTCTTATGCTGTCTGCCACTTCAGACAATGTTTCTTTCAGTCTGTGTTTTTCGCCATCTGTAAGATGGGTGGTGTTCTTAAAAGGATCCACGTCAGCCTTGTTGCAGATTGCCACGGAAAGGAAGGGACTGAATCCCCATACGCAGTTTACCAGATGCTTGTCCAGTCTTTGGGCTGGGTTTTCATTGAAAAGCTTTTCAAAATCTATGCTTTCCGGGTTTTGCTTTTCCTGCTGGGGAGGCAGCTCATATGGACGCAGCGGAAGAACTTCCCTCACACTGCTGATATTTGCATCCACATGTTTTATTGAGTCTATGATTGTTTTGGAATCGTTTACCAGAATAATATTGCTGTGCCTTCCCATTATTTCAACAATCAGATGCTTTGTAGAAAGATCGCCCATTTCGTCGGGTTTTTCGATGGAAAGGGTGATTATTCTGTCGTAACCTGATTGGGTAATGTTCACAATTCTGCCGCCTTGCAGGTGCTTTCTCAGCACCATGCAAAATGGTGGTGGATTCATAGGGTTTTCTTTCTTTTCGGTTGTAAGGTGAAGTCTGGGGTAGGTGGCGTTTGCGCTGGCAAGAAGCCTGAATCTTTCCCCCATGGAATGTATGAGCAGTGTTATTTCATCTCTTTCTGCCTGGTAAACTTTTTCTATTCTTCCTCCAATCAGCAGTCCTGACAACTCCCAAACTGCTGCGTTTGCGACTATCCCGTCATAGGGCATGCTTCCAACTCCTTTAATAACTTGTACAATATATGTTACCATATTGAATACTTTTGTACAAAGCAAAAACGTTCTTT
>JAAYLF010000256.1 GCA_012522035.1 Clostridiaceae bacterium | reverse complement strand
GTCTGGAAGATGATATCGAGGAAGACGGATTTTTTATCTTCTAGTCAAAACTCACCCCTTAATGTATATATTTTACATTTTTTCTTCTTTCTTCCTTATGCCGATATAGAGCAATTTCCTATAACATTAAAAAGATACCGGTTTCCCGGTATCATTTTATTTCGTACCAAACAGTCTGTCGCCTGCATCGCCAAGACCAGGTACTATATATGCATGTTCATTCAGCTTTTCATCAATTGCTGCACAATAGATATCCACATCAGGGTGATCCTGTTGTACTCTTTCTATGCCTTCAGGAGCAGCAATCAGGGACATTAGTTTGATTGTTTCCGCACCTCTACGTTTAATAAATGTAATAGCACTTGATGCAGAACCTCCTGTTGCCAGCATTGGGTCAAGAATTATTACCATTCTGTCTGCTACATCTTTTGGCAACTTGCAATAGTACTCCACTGGCTGCAAGGTATCCGGATCCCTGTAAAGACCTATATGACCCACCTTTGCAAAAGGCATTAGCCTTAAAACACCATCAACCATTCCCAGACCAGCTCTAAGAATTGGTACAAAACATACATCTTTGCCCGCAAGCATCTTTGCCTTGCATTTCGTTATTGGTGTTTCTACTTCCACTTCTTTAAGGGGTAGATTACGAGTAACTTCGTAACACATCAGCATCGCAACTTCCGATACCAATTTCCTAAAATCCTTGGTTTGAGTATTCACATCTCTTAACATCGCAATCTTATGCTGAATAAGCGGATGATCAATACCGTGTACACTTCCCATATTTATCCTCCATAACTTTAGATTTGCTATTTCTCCATCTCCTCAATCAATTTGTAGAACATGGCTTTAATAGCATTGTTTATAGACACAGCACTTTCAAAATAGTCCTGTCTGTCTCCTCCGTAAGGATCCTGAATATCAACAACTGTTGTTTCAGGATATGCATATTCCAGCAGCGTATATATTTTATCCTTGTACACCGGGAAGGCATCAAGAATTGCACGCTTGTGTCTGTCTGTCATTGTGAGTATCAGATCACTGTCTTCTATAAGCTCTCGTGTTATTTGTCTGGCAGCGTGTTTCTCAGTCTTTATACCAAACTCTTCTTCCATAACACTGACAGCCTTATTATTCGCAGTTTCCTCCACCACAAACAAACCTGCAGACTCCACCATAATGGCATTTTCAGAGATGAGGCCACTTGATGCTGCCTTTTTAACAAGATCTTTCATTAATGTTTCAGCCATATAGCTCCTACAGGTATTCCCGGTACAGACGAATAATATCTTCAAAATTACACAAAACCTCTTTCTCTATATATTAACCAACCTGCCACTGGCAGCTCTAAACAACCTGTTCATAATGGCATCTCCTACGCCCTTGTTTTCAATCGCTTCGGCAAAAACCACATCTGCTCCCATTTCATCAAATTTTCTCAGACAGTCATAAAGCCTGGAAGCTTGCTCTAGTGGATTGTGCCTGCTTCCCAAGGATAGTGCTTTTTCTTTATTATAATAACAAAGGGTTTCCTCAGATGCAAGAACAAATGCATTCAGTCCCAAATTATTTGCATTCTTCAATTCTTCGTTAATCCTGCTTGCTACCTTGTTCTCCTCACCTTTGTATATCGTAATTTTTGCATTAGGAGCGTAGTGTTTGTATTTCATCCCCGGCGACCTTGGCTTGTCCACTTCCTTCTGCCATTCATGCTCGGAAACCTCCATTACCACCTCGCTGATATCCTCTTGGGTAACAGCACCTGGTCTCAGTATGATTGGCGGCCAGGACACAATATCCAAAACCGTTGACTCAAGACCTACCTGACATGGCCCTCCGTCTAGAATAATGTCCACTTTGCCGGTCAAGTCCTGAATTACATGACTGGCCTTTGTTGGACTTGGTTTCCCCGATATGTTTGCACTGGGTGCTGCAATGGGAACTCTTGCGTGTTTTATCAGACTTTGTGTAATGCTGTTTGATGGGTATCTGACTCCGACAGTATCAAGTCCACAGGTTACCACATCTGACACCGTCTTCTCTTTGGATACAATCAATGTCAAAGGTCCTGGCCAGAACCTGTCGCTTAATCTTTTTAACAGTATTTCTTCTCTTTGAACTGTTTTCACTATGCCATCAAGCATTCCATATTCTGCAATGTGAACAATAAGGGGGTTGTCCTGAGGTCTTCCCTTGGCCAAAAATATACCTTCCACGGCTTTTTCATCCAAGGCATTGGCTCCAAGCCCATAGACAGTTTCAGTGGGGAAACAGACAAGTTTTCCTTCCCTTATCTTTTCCCCACAGTATTTCATTATATCTTCATCAATATTCTCAGGATCAACTTTAAATATTTCTGTTTTCACTTTTTAGTCGATTCCTCCCGACAACCTCTCCGCCTGATCGCTTGTTATAAGAGCGTCTATAAGCTCATCAAGGTCACCATCCAATATGTCATCCAGTTTGTACTATGTCAAATCTATGCGATGGTCAGTTACCCTGCTTTGTGGATAGTTGTATGTCCTAATACTCTCACTTCTGTCGCCTGTTCCTACCTGGCTTCTTCTTTTTTGTGCAAGTTCCTTTTCCTGTTTCTCCATCTCCAGCTCATAAAGCTTTGAACGTAGAACCCTCATTGCCTTTTCCCTATTCTTTATCTGTGACTTTTCATCATGGCAGGACACAACAAGTCCAGTGGGCTTGTGAGTTATCCTTATGGCGGACTCTGTTTTGTTAACATGCTGTCCTCCTGCACCACTGGATCTAAAAGTATCTATTTCCAAGTCATTTGGGTTTATCTCAATTTCCACATCATCAATTTCAGGTAAAACAGCAACTGTAGCGGTGGAGGTGTGGATTCTTCCGCTTGCTTCGGTTGTTGGAACTCTTTGAACCCTGTGTACACCGCTTTCAAATTTAAGTCTGCTGTATGCTCCTTTACCTTCAATGGAAAAAATAATTTCCTTGAAGCCGCCTATTCCAGTTTCATTGAAGTCTATTATTTCCGAATGCCAGCCCATACGCTCGGCATATCTTGTGTACATTCTGAACAAAACAGCTGAAAACAAGGCAGCTTCCTCTCCACCTGCGCCGCCTCGAATTTCTACAATAACGTTTTTGTTGTCATTAGGATCTTTTGGAGTAAGCAGAAGCTTGAGTTTTGATTCAAGCTCATTAACCTTTGCTGACATCTCTTCGTATTCCAGCTGGACAATTTCCTTGAACTCGCTATCAAGATTTTGAGTCAAGAGTTCCTTTGCCTCGTCCCTGTTCTGGACACATTTTTTATACTCCCTATATACAGAAACAAGCTCTTCCAGCTCCGCATGTTCCTTGACCACCTTCAAATATGTTTCCTGGTCTGAAAGAATATCCGGATCTGCGAGCTTTTGAATTAATTCTTCATATCTTTCTTCCGTAGCTTGAAGCTTTTCGAGCATATAAACTTCCTTTCAATTATTACATTTCTCTCCTGCCTTGCAGGGCTTTTGCCAATGTTACCTCATCAGCATATTCCAAGTCGCCACCAACTGGTATCCCGTGGGCTATGCGTGTAACACTTACATTAAGGGGCTTGATAAGTCTTGCCAGATACATGGCGGTTGCCTCACCTTCAATATTGGGGGTGGTGGCAATTATTATCTCTTTCGTATTCTCATTTATTCTTGCCAACAGCTCTTTTATCTTCAAATCATCAACTGTAACACCCTTCATTGGTGATATGACTCCATGAAGCACATGATAAAGTCCCTTGAACTCTCTTGATCTTTCCATTGCAACCACATCTCTGGGATCCTCCACCACACATATTATTCCTGTATCCCTTACAGGATTGGAACATATGTCACATACCTCCTTGTCGGACATGTTCATGCATACACTGCAGTACTGAAGCTGGTTTCTTGCTTCAAGTATTGCATTGGCAAATGCCGCAACCTTTTCCTTGCTTTGACCCAATAAATAAAAGGCAAGCCTTTGAGCCGACTTGTGACCAATCCCAGGCAACTTTTCGAACTCCTCAATCATTCTTGCAACAGAACTTGTGTAAAGAGCCATTTCGTTCTCCTGTCTACATCAGGCCGCCAGTATAGGCCTCTTGTATTTCCCTTTGCTTTTCGTCAACCAATGACAATGCTTCATTAACTGCAGCAACAATAGTATCCTGCAGCATCTCTATATCATCAGGATCTACAATCTCAGGCATTATCTCAATTTCCTGTATAACCTTGTCACCAGATATTACTACCTTTACTGCTCCTCCGCCAGATGTGGTTTCGAAAGTCTGTTCACTTAACGCTTCCATTTCTTGTTGAAGCTGAGCTTGAATTCTCTGGGCCTGCTGGAGCATTTTCTGCATGTTGCCAGCTCCACCTTTTTTTGCCCCACCGCCAAAACCACCTCTCATGCCTTTAGCCATAAAAAACCCTCCATAAAATATAAATGCATTTCTATATAATATTACCACAGGCATATTTTATCGTCAATAAATGCAAAACGGGCATTAAAACCTTTTTGGCAGCTGATGAATAAAATATATTGGATTACCATTTTTAAGGAGTAAAGTATGTAGTATGTTTATAGCAATTTTCCAGAACCAAAACGAATGCGTTAAGGTTCACAGCCTCCTGAAGAAAAGAGGCATTCAGTCAGACATAATTGCAACACCGCGAAAATTTCTGAGAGCAGGAAGCTGCAGTTATTGTCTAAGATTTCATCCTCACGACATTGACAAAGTCAGGCAAAGCGCAAAATCGGCAGGGATACCAATTTTGGCGATATACAAACTCTAGGAGTTTATATAGATTACAAGGGCTGCAGAAAGCAGCCCTTTTTGTTGGAATAAACATCTTGTTACGGGGAAGAATAATTACAAAAAGAGGTGTGATATGGGCAGGGAAAGAGAAAGAGAAAATCGAAGTTACACATACCTTATAGTTGGCCTTATCGTTGCGATATTTACCTTTTCATTTCTTCTTGCAGCATTTGGGATTGTATTGAAGGGAAACATTAGTGCAAGAAATCTTTTTTCATATATTGTTACAGCAATATCTTTCGGCGTCATTGCAGGCACTTTCCACTATTTCAGGTTGTTTGCAGCCTTCTGGTTGTTCATTCTGGGCATTTTGACAGGTTTTGCAGACATGCTAAGAGTTTTTTTGGTAAACGACTATGGATGGAATGACCTGGTTGGTCTGATGGCTTTTTTCTCGTATGTGGTAATAGGATTCTTTGCAGGACTTTTGATCCAGGCCATTCACTATCTATACAAACTGTATAAGGCAAAAAGACAAAGGCCACCTGAAATCAAATAAAAAAGAGCTGTGCATTTAACACACAGCTCGAGAATTTATTTTTGTTAATCAACTACTTTGACTCCTTCAGGAACCTTGTATTCAGTCTTTATGGTGCCATCAGGATTCTTTTCATGTCTTACCCAGATAATACCCATTGGAGTAGGATAGGTTCCTTCTGCCCATTCCAAGTCACCAAGGTCAGGCTTAATCCTTATTTCCTTGCATCCAGGCTTTAGAACTTGTATTCCAAGTACATAACCTGACATGAAGGCAGTAGGACCTGAAGCCCAGCCATGACACAGACTGTGCCTGAATCCTTTGTAGCAGAAGTTGCCAAAGTCACCATGCAAGTCTTTTACTCCATCTGGAACAAGTTCATCTATTCTTCCCGAACCTTCAAGCCACTCAATATTGAAGTCTTCCCAGAATGTTGTAGCACCTCTGTCAAGCATGCCTCCCCAGTAGGTACGAATGTTATCAAGAGCACCCTTCATGTCATTGGCCAACGCCTGTGCCTGCAGGATATAGTAGCCAAAGAAAGTAGACAGATTTCTAGCTCCGCCAACCTTGATTACTTTTTCATTCATCTCTTCCGCTGGGGCAATACCTGCCAGAGCCATTAATGCCGCAGCCTGCTTGTTATGGTTTGGATCCGGAACATGTTTTAAAAGAATGTCAGCTCTTTCCCTGCACATTGCTGCAGTCTCGTTATCACCAAGCTCTTCAAGAAGCTCTGCACCTCTAATCAATGCCAAGCGTAAAAGGGAATGAAGTCCTGCATGGAATGCCTCATCATTACCATGGGACGGCCAGTCAAGAAATCTTGCCTCTGGCAGCTTCTCTCTTCCTTCCTCATCAATATATTGGCTGAACTGAATCAAAAGATTCTTTAAGTACTCCTTTTGCTCTGCAAGATACTCCTTATCTCCATTCTGCATGTACCAGCCATGGTGAATCAGCACCCACCACAAAGAATATGAAGAAATACCGCTCATGAAGTTGGGCAGGGGAGTTTCATTTCTTGCCAGGTCAAGACTCTTTGGTACAGACTCATCGTATCCAAATACAGCCTGAATTGTGGATGTTTCAGGATGCATGTCTCCTATCCATACCAGTCTGTCTCTCTTGATGCCATCCCATACATATTCCTGCATGTTGAGATGAACAGTATATGCTCCAACATTCCAGATTTCGTTCAATCTTTTATCATTACATTTGAACGAACCTTTGTACTCCAGCTCTCTATAAGTAAATATACCTTTTATAGTCTTGAATGAAATCCTTGTATTAGGATCAATCAAATCAATTCTACAAAATCTGAATCCGGAAGGTCCAATTTCAGGCATGCTCAAAAATCCGGTTTCAATTATCTGATCCCTGTTGATATGGTCGTTGGTGGCATTCTTTTCTCCACCCAGCTCACTCATGGCCTCCATCGCAGATTCTCCAAAACGAATGCGAAGTCTTACCATTTCAGGTGTGACTGACCATACAAACAGTTTTACATATCCGTGAAACTCAACACCAAAATCAAGGAGTATGCTTGCTGTTTCTCCATTGTTCTCAAGCACGCATGCCTCTGTCTGACCAAGATTAATCTGCGGTTCCCTGTCTTCAAGCAATACTTCTTCGCCTGTTACACGACATTTTTCTCCTTCCGACTTCCACAGAATTCTTTGAACGTCCATAAAGCGTCTTACTCTTTTATCTTCTTCCGTTTTTTCAAAAATCTCCTTTTTGCGTATGCCATAAGGCACAAAATCCATCTGCATAAAAAACCTCCAATAGCTTGTTTCCGTTAGTATACTAATGGTTTGGAATAAAGTCAATACGGTGTAAAGACACAAAAAAAGAAGGAAGCTCTTGTTTCTTCCTTCTTTTTAAGGTTATATCACTTTTTTAACCGTCTTATACCAAAACTCTCTTCTTAAGGACAACCACGCACATTCCAAAAACAACGGTCATTGCAAAGAATGCAGCACCTGAATCGGAGGTCTGTGGGTTGTCAGCTTTGTCCTTGTATGTCCTTAGAATGATATTGTCAAAATTGGTTGGATTGTTTCTGTTACCAATAGCTACAACGCTGTTAACGGCAAACAATGCATTGTCATGAGTGCCAAGCTCACTGCCATCGCCACCGTAAACAACTACCTTGGAATAGTATTGTTCTGAGCCGATTGGATAAGTCTTTGGATCTGAGAACTTGACTCTTGCAATAATTTCATCATCTACAGCAACATATACGTTTTTGCCATCATCAGCCAATATAAGGGTATGGAATCCGGTTGAAAAATCATAATTTGTCTCAAAGGCATAAAGCTTGTTGTTAATGTCGCATTTCTGAGACTCATCATAAAGCTTTATGTACAGAGTAACTTTTTTACCTTCAACCCTTACATATATTCCACTTCCTCCAAGTGCTTGAAGGCCATCATGTTCACCGGATCTGTCCTGTTCAAAGAAGTCTGACACGTTAAGCTCGTACTGGAACCTCTCTTTACCGGCTCTTGCAAAAATACCAAAGTTTTGTTTTCCTGATACCTTGACATCAACAGAGAACATGTAGTACTTTTCTTCTACTGGTTCATGAAACATCTGCCAGAAGCCATTTGAAGCAATATACTTGTTTCCATCCGCTTCTGCAATCTTTGGCTTTTCACCAAGCACAAACTGATATGTCCATCCTGCTGGTGGATTACCGAATTCCGCACCCACCGACACGCTTTCCACATCAATTTTAGACTCTTTCACAAGCTCTATCTTCGACATATCAAGGTCTGAAAGCTTTGCAGCGTTTGCAGCCATTAGTGAAAAAATCATTACAAAGATAACGCAAAACGCAAATAACCTCTTGTACATATTTAAAACCTCCATTAACAATTGTTAAGATAATTATATTCATACAACACATTTTGTCAATATATTAATTATGTTTCCTGTTTGTTCACATTGGCTTTACTGCATACGAAAGACAAGGCTTTTTGAATATAAAGCAGAGGACTAATATTGTTTGCGGTATAAAATTATGGTAAACTTAAGTCATTATAAAAAAATGGAAGGTGCCGCCGATGCAAAGAAACCGATCAAATTGGACTATTAAGAAGATAATTTTTCTTTTCATTATCCTGAGTCTGATAGGAAAGCTCATATTCGACTTTTCAGGGTTTTGGCAAAATTTTGCTTTTGTATTCCAATATATAGGATATATTTTAGGCTACCTTTTGTTTGGATTTATCATAGCATATATACTTAACGCATATATAGATTTCTGGGACAAGAAACTTTTCAAGGATTTGCTGAACAACAATAGAAAACTCAAAAAGGTATTATACATGATTATTGCATACATGACTTTCTTTGGAATACTCAGCTTTTTAATTTTCACACTGGTACCGGCTCTTACTGCCACGCTTAGAGATTTTGCGGTAAAGATACATATTCTAATTGACAAAGTGGTGGCATATTACAACAATCTTTTGGACGGTACCAAATACGAGTTGTCTGAAGATGTCCTGAAAAGCGTAACAAATGCGCTTGACTCCCTTCTCAAGTCCGCAACTGACGCAATCAACATAAACCTTATTACCACAATATTGTCAAATGCGACCAGTCTGTTATTCAACTTTGTAATGGGTATCATGGTTTCAGTTTACATGCTCATTGAGAAAGACAATACCTTGATTGCGTTGAACAGGGTAATTGACGGTCTTTTCAGAAAAAGAACCGGAGAACGCTTGAGATGGATAGGGCACGAGGTTAATCAGATTTTCAGAAAATACTTTACAGGAAAACTGCTTCAAGCGCTGATCTGCACAATTCTTGCATACATTGCCTTCAGCATTGCAAGGCTGCCTTATGCAATACTTTTTGCAGTCACATTCGGTATAACCAACATGATTCCGTATATAGGTCCGTGGATAGGAGCAGTACCTATCATAATCATCAGTCTTGCGTATGATTTCTGGCTTGGTGTTGCTGCGGCCATCTGCATACTGATAATTCAGGCAGTAGACAACTGGTTTATATCTCCAAAGATTGTTGGCGGCAAAATGGGAATAAGTCCTTTGCTCGTTCTTGCCGGACTGGGTATTGGTGGGAGGCTCTTTGGGCTGCCCGGTCTAATTTTCGGTGATGTTCTTGCAGCCATATTCAAGCTTTTCTTCTATGATGTATATATAAGAAAAAGAATTGAAGCCAAGCAATTAAGCTCGCCCATGAATGAACTTCAGGAAGGAAATGAAGAAATTGAAGAAACTGAAGATGTAGTTGTTGAGGAAGAGGTTGTAACTGAGGCCGAGGAGACAGTCAGCATAAAATCAAAAATGGAAACCAAATGGGTTTCCATAAAAGAAAAGTTCAAAAAGGTATTTAAAAAGAAATAGCTAATTGATGAAACTCTTGTATCTCCTTGCTTCATAAGCGACAATGGTGGATGCAAATCCCACATTGAGGGATTCAACACTTCCCAGCATGGGAATTATACAGGGAATTGCTCCCTCCACATTCCGCCATTCAGGAGATATTCCCAAGTATTCATTACCAGCAACAATACAAACCCTACCGCTGTAATCTATGTCGTAGTAGTTTTTTTTTGCTGTCAAATCAGTAACAATAATCTTGAATTTGTTTTTGACAAGCCACTTTACAACCTCGTCCATGTCGCATACACATACAGGCATCATAAAAGCAGCACCCAGACTTGCTCTGATAACCCTGCTGTGAGTTACACGAACCCTTCTGTTTGTCATAATGGCAAAATCTCCACCAGCAGCATCCAAAGACCTAATGGTAGCACCAATATTGCCAGGTTGCTCAAGACCATCCAGCACCATAATAAGCATGTCGTCCTTAAGAGGAAGCTTGTCTAATTCATATTTGGGCATTTTGCAGATTATGAAGAATCCGTCCGCACCATCCCTGTCACTTATTTTGCTGCAGGCTTTTTGCGAAATCTGGTATGAATCCTTGCAGTATTCAATCATTAGATTTGTCTTCGATCTGTCTTCTTCTGTCTTTATCAATTCAGGACAGAAAAGAAACATCTCCACTTTTATATTCTTTTTAATAATCTTCTCAATTGCCCAAAGCCCTTCGCATATGAACAATTGTTCATTATCCACCTTTTTCCCTGCGGACAAATCTCTTGCAAGTTTTACCTCATCGGAGTTAATTCCCTTTACAGGCACATCCATGTTTTTTCCTCCCTTTTCACACAAAAAGGGCTCCTCCAAGAAGCCCCCTGTAGTATAAGTATCTTTTGCTTTTAATATTTGTAGATGGTCTTGCGGCGCTCGAACTCTTCTTTCTCAATCATCTGTTTAGCCTCTTGAGCTATATTCTTTGCCCATGCTACAGCCTTGTCGAGAATTTCTTGTGTTTCTTCGTCCGTATCACACCAAATCGGCTCAACACAGTGGAACTTGCCAAGGAGAACCGAATCAACAAGAAAATCAGCCAGTTTGTCAAGAGCCTTGGTGTCTTCTTCTTCACCTGTTGAGAAAAGCGCAATTTTTCTATCGTAGATCTTAATAACATCAAACAAGGTATTATATACTGGGTTATAGGAATCGTACCATACAGGAGTTCCTATAAATACAAGATCGTAGTCTCTTGGGTCCTTGCGCAGAGGGAAAATGTCAGGCTTCTTCTTTCTCAATACTTCCAGTCTATGCTTCAACTTTGTAAAGAAACCGTATGCCTTTACACCTTTAACTCTTACTATCTTAACAAGGTCGGCATCCAAAGCGTTAGCTATGGCTTCTGCCACTGCCTGTGTATTTCCGTCAACGGTGTTATATAAAACAAGTATCTTCATGAAAAAATGAACTCCTTTCTTCATAGTCGTAACGAGTACAACAATTATACTTTACAGCTTTTTAAATCCTTTGTCAATGTAATATTTGTCATGGCCACAAAGCTTTTATAAACATTTTAAAAATTGTACATGGATGGCAACTTTCTTGCCTCCCTTACTATATTGTCACCATAAACCATCATCGGTTTTATGACAAAAGAGTACACAAATTCCTTCTCATTAAACTCATACTTTGGATTCAGCTCCGGACCACAGCTGTGAGATCCTATGCCATTTTGCTTATACTCAATATGAATGACGGTTTCCTCCAAAGGAACCAGGTCCTTGTCATGGGGAGCAGCATCCAGCATCTTTGGTGTGTAGTGAAGACTGCTAAAGTTAAACACTGGCATGCCCTTGAACAACAGTCCTCTTCCTTCCAAATCGTAGACTGCCGCATATCTGCAGTCAATATGGTTTCCTGTTTCCTGCGGGAAGATGTATTTTGTATACTCATCTGTAACTGTTGAGTTGAACAAGCCAAGTTTTGAAGCATTCTTCATATCCGAATAGGAAGAAACAGGCCCTCTGCCAAAGTAAGTTACGTTTTCAAAACCCTTGGGCATAACTAGCATCATGCCAAACCTCGGCAGCGATTTTATATTCTTCCTGACTTCCGCAGCAACTGAGACTCCAATCTCACCAGTACCATAAACAGTCCACATCACCGAGTATTTAACTACAGGCAATCTTGACGGACCAGCCAGTGAATAAGATGCAGTCATACTGACAAACGTTGGATTAATGGATGAAATCCTAAAATCATACAGCTTTTCCTTTGCATTATGCATCTCTTCCCACTGCCATGCATGCCTTACATGTCTGTCATTGTCGGTAGGTGCCCTCCAAATATTGAATGTGGTAGGGGAGGACAGAAGTTCAACACCATCCAGTGCAAGACTGACAAACTGGCCTTTATTCATATCGAATCCATAAACAAAGTTGCAACCCTCAATTTCTACAAGCCCTTTTCCAATTTCCCTGAATTCAACTTTTGGCATGCTGCTTGCCCATACCATTTCCGGCTCCAATTGTTTGACAGGCAGCTTAAACTGGGTAAAACATACCTCGTGTCCGGCACTGCACCAGGGAGTGTCCTCTTTTACTACAAATGAAATGTCAAGAAAATACTCCTCAAAGGATAAAGAAGGCAGCTTGTAATCAAGACTTATCTCTACCGTCTCATGTCCCTTGCATGACACTGAAAAGGTCCCATTTATCAAAGTTGATGTCTGAGCATAAATCTTGTACCTTCCTTCCAAAACAGACAAATCAGTAAAGTCATATCTGTTTGTAAGCTTCAAAACTCCCTTGGATAGATCAACAGCTTCCACCGTAACAGGACCAATCACATTCTTTAGTTCAAGCAGTCCAGGACTTGGTGTTCTATCCGGGAAAACCAGTCCGTCAACGCAGAAGTTGCCATCATGCGGATACTCTCCGCTCTGTCCTCCGTACAAATATACGTCCTTGCCATTTTCCTTTTTATACACGGCATGATCTGCCCACTCCCAAACGCAGCCTCCAATAAGTCTCGGGTATTTGTAAAAAAGATCCCAGTATTCCTTGAGGTCTCCAGGGCCGTTGCCCATGGCATGGCTGTATTCACATAAGAAGAAAGGCTTCCTTCTAATATCATCAAGCGGAGCATTTTCTCTTTCGGCTGCCAAGCCTTCCTCTCCTCTTTCCATAACAAAATCCACACTGGAGTACATTCTGCTATATATATCAAGACATGGGTGAGTATCTCCACCTTCATAATGCACAGGTCTGGTATTGTCCCTTTCTTTTGTCCACTGACTCATTTTAATGTGGTTATCACCAAAAAAGGCTTCATTCCCCAAAGACCACATAATGACACAGGGGAAGTTTTTGTCCCTTTCCACCATTCTTTCCACTCTGTCAATAAAAGCCTTTTCCCAGTCCGGGTTGTTTGTCAGCATGAAGGACATGTTAACACCCTCCAGATTACCGCCAAAGGCGGTACCGTGGGTCTCCAAATCCGCCTCATCTATAACGTAAAAGCCCAGTTCACTGCACAAACTGTAAAAGGCAGGAGTGTTTGGATAATGGCTTGTTCTAATGGCATTAATATTGTGCTGCTTCATCATCACAAGCTCTTTCTTCATTTCATTGTATGGAGTATAGTGTCCCAAGACAGGATGAGTATCATGCCTGTTAACACCTTTTATCTTGATTGGAGTACCGTTTATCAGCAATTCTCCTCTTGGAGAAATAGATATTTCTCTAAAACCAACCTTTATAGGTATGATTTCTCCGTTACATGAAATAAGCAAAGTATACAAGTATGGGTTTTCCGCATTCCAGAGTACGGGAGAGTCTATTTTTAGCTGTCCTTTACCATTGCTGCCTTTCCCATACGCTATAACCTGAGCCTTGTCGTCAAAAAGCTCAAAGGCTACTTCAACATTTTCATCACCAAGATTGCCATCTTTAAATACGTTGTATTTTATGTCAATAGTACCGTCATTCCTGGTCCTTGTTTCCACATCATGAAGGTGGACAAAGGGTCTTGATAAAAGATACACATCTCTGAAAATACCCGACAGTCTGAAGAAATCCTGGTCTTCAAGATAAGTGGACCAGGCCCATTTCACCACCAGCACTGTTAGCAAGTTTGTGCCTTCTTCAATTTTATCCGTAATTCTGAATTCAGAGTTGAAGTGGGACCCTTGGGAAGCTCCCACAAACTTTTTGTTTACCCAAACAAAAAAATAAGTATCTACACCTTCAAAATTTAGATAAATGTCTGTTCCCTTGAAGTTTTCAGGAAGCTTGAATTCCCTTTCGTAAACAGCTGCAGGATTCTCGTTTGGAACATAAGGCGGATCCAAAGGAATAGGGTAGGCAGCATTCGTGTAATGTGGCCTGTCATATCCATGCATCTGCCAATTGGAAGGCACCCTTATTGTTTCAAAGTCATCAATACCATCATTCAATGAATAAACAGCATCATCAAGTCTTTCAAAATATTTGAATTTCCACTTTCCATTTAGCAAAAGATAGCTGTCACTCAGTTCACTTTCACAACCATATGCTTCACATCTGCAATTATGCGGAATGTAGTGTGCCCTGGAAGGACATTTGTTGACATTCAAAATTCTCGGATTTTCAATAACTGAGAAATCACACTTTTCGTACACCGTTCCATCCTCCTAAATTTTGATATCTTGATTATATCAATTGAAATGCATCTTGAAAAGTGATAATATAGATACAACTTGTTTATTAATAAATTATTGAATACTGGGAGGATTTTGTGCTGGGAATATTAATTTATCTTATATATCTTTTCTTGGGTATGTTATTGGCGGATATTTTGTTTGACAAGAAAAGGCCTCTCCTTAAGTTCTGGACGGGCTTGGTTGTTGGAACCGTCCTGCTTATGTGGTCCAATGTGCCTTTTTCTTTCATATTTGGTTTTACCATTGTCTCACATGTTCTTGGTCTCTTATCAAGCATTGCAATCTATGCACTGCTCTTTTACCTAAAATCAAAAAGAAGCGAGGACTTCCACCTCAAAACCTATATTTCATCTTTCAAGTCAAGATGGTTTGTTCCTTTGAAAAAGGGTGAAAAAACCTTCCTTATTATATCATCCGGGTTAATGGTTTATTCACTCATATGTCTTCTTAACCACACCATCTATGAGTTTGAAGGTGCCATGTGGACAGGCCAGTGCACCTACGGCGACATGAACATGCATCTTGGATTCATTACCAGCATTGCGGAACAAGGCAAATTTCCTCCTGAATACAGCATTCTTCCGGGAATGAAACTTAATTATCCGTTTTTATGCGACTCTGTCTCATCCTCTTTGTACCTCTTTTGTTCCGGTCTTAGAACTGCATACATTCTGCCCATGCTGGTTGCCTTTTTCAGTGTATTTGCAGGCTTTTGGTTTACAGCTGCCAGCATACTGAAAAAGACCAGAAAAACCGTAGTGGCCTTTATGCTTTTCTTTTTGAATGGAGGTTTTGGACTAATTTACTTCCTTGACAATCTGGGAAACAATAATAAAAACTTGACAAGGATATTTACCAGCTTTTACGAAACTCCCACCAATCTTGTAAACAAAGGTATTTCATATACTAATATCAGATGGACAAACACTATTATCGATATGATGCTTCCACAAAGAGCAACCCTCTTTGGCTGGATGGTGCTCTTTTTTGTGTTGTATCTTCTTTACAACGCAGTGTTTGAGGATAAAAAAGAATATTTCATACCGGCAGGAATTTTTGCCGGCCTGATTCCTATGATACACACCCATTCTTACTTTGCCTGCGGTCTTGTTGCCATCGGATGGATTATTGTAACTGTGGTAAAGGAAAGGTTTTCCAAGGAAATGATCAAATCCTGGCTAATGTTTGGCATACCTGCGCTTTTGATATCAGTACCACAACTACTTGTTTGGACTTTTGATGCTGCCCTTGGCAATGATTCTTTTGTCAGATTCATGTTCAACTGGGTAAACGAGACAGACAACTGGCTCTGGTTCTGGGTTAAAAATGTAGGCGTTTGCTTTATTCTTCTACCTTTGGCATATCTTAATACATCAAGAAAGAACAAAATGATGTATTCCGGCGCATTGGTTATATTTATTATCGCGGAGTTCTTTGTATTCCAGCCAAATCCCTATGACAACAACAAGCTATTCCTCATTTGGTATGCCTTCACTGCAATACTTGTAGCTGAGTTCATGGTCAATGTATATTACAAGATGAAGGGAATAAAGGGAAGACAGATTATTGCAGGGTTTATGATCTTTTTGTGCATAAACGCCGCAGTGCTTACAATGGCAAGGGAAATAATCTCCGGATTCAGGCCTTACTCATACCAGCTTTATGGTAAAGACCATGTGGCTGCCGCAGAGTATATAATCGAAAACACAGAAAAAGATGCGACATTTCTGTCGCACAACAATCACAATAATGCAATAGCATCATTAACCGGAAGAAATATTTTCTGCGGTGCAGGTACCTTTTTGTACTTCCACGGAGTTGGATATCAGGAAAGGGAAAGCATGCTAAACGGCTTGTTTACAAACGTAAACACCTTCGAACAATACAAGGACGTGTACGGTATTGATTACGTTTATGTAAGTTCCTATGAAAAAAGCAACTACAAAGGAATTATCCTGGACCATCTTGAGCAGAACTATGAGAAAGTTTTTGCTCAGGGAGAAGTGGCAATATACAAGGTAAGATAGACTATTCTGCAGCTTTGAAATTGTAAATTGGTCTGATTCTTTTTACAATCTCTACCGAATCTCCTACATGCTTTATGATTTCATCCATATCTTTGTAAGCCATGGGACACTCGTCAAGGGTGTCCTTGTTTATTGATGTTGTAAAAATACCTTCCATTTCCTTTTTAAACTCATTTAATGTTGCCTGCCTTCTGCTCATGATTCTGCCAGCTCCATGGGGCGCAGAAAAGTTCCAATCTGGATTACCTTTGCCAATGCAAATTAAACTACCATCCCTCATGTTAATGGGAATCAATAGTTTTTCTCCTTTTTCTGCAGATACGCTTCCTTTTCTTAATATCATTTTCTCCGTATCGATATAATTGTGGATTGTGGTAAACCTTTCTTCAACAGTTAGGTTCATACCGTTTATTATCTCTTCCATCATGGCTTTTCTATTCAGAACAGCAAACTGCTGAATTATTCTCATATCAAGAATGTAGTTATCAAACAACTGGTCTTCCAAATATGCCAGATGTTTAGGAACACCGGATTCTTTCAAGTTCTTTATTCCTTCATTTTGGTAATAGCGGGCAACTTCATTTCTCAAATGTCTGCTTCCTGAATGCACGACTATGTACAAGTTTCCTTCATCATCAGTGCTGGCTTCAATAAAGTGGTTTCCTCCACCCAATGTGCCAATTGACATCAGTGCCCTTCCGTAATTTATATGGTTAAAACACTTTAGTTTCTTTAAATCAATATCATCAGCATACTTGTGAGAATTTTTTCTTACATTCCTTCCTGAAGGGATTCTTGCATAAATCAAGTTATCCAGCCTTTGAAGATCCAGTTTCTTCTCCCTTATTCTCACTGTTTCCATGCCGCAACCAATATCCACACCCACCAGGTTTGGCACAACCTTGTCCTTGATTGTCATGGTGGTACCTATAGTACACCCAATTCCCGTATGTACATCAGGCATAATGCGTATCTTTGAGTCTTTTGCAAACTTCATGTCGCACAACTCTTTTATTTGGTTGTAAGCATCATTCTCAATATTGTCTGCAAACACTTTTGCCACATTACACTTTCCAACAATCTCTATCAATCCTTCACCTCCGGTATTAGTATATGGGATATGGGAATTATGTCAACTTGCGCATATGCAGCAAATGTATTTGATTAGTACAAAATTGTGTCGAAAATGTATATTTTATTTATTGACAGAGCTATTGAGGTGTGCAATAATGAATGAGACTTTAAAAAACGAATGGGGTGTTTATATTGGACATTTTACAAGAAATATCCACATACTTGCAGCAAGGCAGGGCTAAAAATGTAAAGACATTGGTTCAGGAAGCTCTTGATGCTGGTATTGCAGCAGACAAGATATTGCAAGAAGGTCTGCTTCACGGCATGGATATAATCGGGGTTAAATTTAAGAATAATGAGGTTTACGTCCCAGAGGTACTGGTTGCAGCTAGAGCAATGAATATGGGAATGGAAGTATTGAAACCACACCTGGCAGAAGCAGGCGTAAAGGCTAAAGGAAAAGTCGTTATAGGCACCGTTGCAGGCGACCAGCACGATATAGGCAAGAACCTAGTTAAGATGATGATGGAAGGAAAAGGCCTTGAAGTAATTGACCTGGGTGTAGATGTTCCTGCGGAGACCTTCATTCAGGCAGCAATAGACAACAATGCAGACATCATAGCATGCTCGGCACTGCTAACAACCACCATGGTCAGCATTAAGTCCGTTGTTGAAAAAGCAAAAGAAATGGGCATAAGGGACAAGGTAAAAATCATGATCGGTGGAGCACCTGTTACACAGGAATTCTGCAATGAAGTAGATGCTGACTGCTATCGTCCGGACGCTGCATCAGCAGCTGAAGCGGCTGTCGAACTGCTGGGCTAATTGTCATGAAACCAATCTCATTAGACAATCCTGATAACATATATAGAGTATTGAAAATAGATCACCGCCTTTGCATGGATATTAACCATGCAAAGAGGAGATTGATGGATTTGAAAAACAAAGGCTACGGAGGTGTTGTTACAAACGTAGCCTTTGACGATTATATGTCAAATCCTGAATACATTAATACCTTCAGCCAGGTTGTAAGATATGCAAAGGAAATAGGCATGAGGGTCTGGATATACGATGAACTCGGATATCCCAGCGGTACTGCAGGAGGCCTTACCTTAAAGGCTGGTAAAGAATATGAGGCAAAAGCCTTGTGTGCCACTTTGTTAAAGGTTGATGCAGGAAATGAAATTGTCATTAAAAAGACAAAGAACCATGACTTTCTCACTGCCTTTGCTTTTCCTATCAGTGAAAGCAAAAAGGAACCGGATTATCAAGAACTGTTTTCCAAACCTGAAGATATCTATGTGGATGCAATAATAGGGGAGAGGATCTCACTTGAGGAGTATCTGGACGGAAATCATACTCTCTTCTATACACCAAAAGAAACATCCCTTGTCTGCTACTTTCAAACAAAACACTTATACGAAGGCACTCATGCACAACATAATGTGCATGCATCCAGAAGATACATAAGTGTCGCGTCAAAAGATGCAGTAAGGGAATTTATCTCAAACACTTACGAAAAGTATACAGAAGCAGTAGGGGACTTGTATGGCAATCATATTGAAGCCTATTTTACCGATGAACCTTCCTATATGGTTATTTGAATAGAGGCCTTTATCCATCCCGAGTGGATGATCCATATGATGATTCCATCCCTTTACTTCCTGTTGTTAATTGGGATACTTTTGTGAGAGATGAGTTCTCTATCCGATATGGATATGACATATATGAGAATCTACACTATTTGTTTGCAGGAACAAACAATAAAGCCCAAAAGATTCGATTGGATTACAATTCTTTATTGTCCGATTTGTACTATGAAGCGTATTTCAAGCAAATAGGCGACTATTGCGAGAATAAAAAAGTGCACTTTTCAGGACATTTGCTTCTTGAAGAAAACATACTGCATCATGGAATATATGAAGGGAATGTGTTCAGGCTGATTGGAAAAATGGGCATACCGGGAATCGATATGCTGACCACAATACCAGAAGAAGTGTTGAAATGCGCACAAACCCCAAAACTCATAAGTTCCTCTGCAAAATGGCATAAGAAACAAAATGTCATGACGGAAGCATCCGGACATATGACAGGTGCGGCGAAGATGCCTATAGATCTGCAAATGATGATAGGCTCATGCGCAACCCAGTTTGCTCTGGGTGTGAACACATTTACATCATATTACAGCGACACTGTAATAACTGATGAAGAAAACCGTATATTCAACACTTTCGTAGCAAGACTGTGCAGTATGTTTGATGGGGGAAGTGAAGAGATTTCCACAGCCATATACTATCCCATTGAAAGTGTTTGGGTGTCAATAAAAGGCTCAGACAAGCAGCTTGACCAAAGGGAATACGGCATTGGAGCATTAAAGCTGGAAGAGAGCTGGAGAGGGATAATATATGAACTTCTAAACAATCAAGTGGAGTTTGATTGTTTGGATGCAAATGCCATTGCAGAATCAGGCAGCACGTATTCACATATTGTCCTTCCAAGAATACTAAGTCTTCCAGATGTTCTATATAACATGCTTGATACTCTGGCAAAAGATGGAGCTAAAATACTGTTTCATGAAGCAAGTGAAATGGTGAAGGAAGAAATAGAAAAGTTATCCACAGGAGAAAACGTGATGATTGTGGATAAGATTGAAGAAATTGCAAGGATAATAAAAAACAGTACAAGTAAAGATATCGAGATTGATTCTGGCAGGGGAGTAGTTGTAAAGTCCAGGAACAATGTCAATATTGGGTTTGACAAAGTTGTTCTTTTAGTAAACACCAACAGGAACAAAGCTGAAGTAACTATAAAACTGAATAAGGAATGTGACTTGAAAATATACAATCCTTTGGAAAACTCATTTGAAAAATGTGACGGTCAAACCATAAACTTCTTGCTAGATGGATATCAATCAACAATACTTTGTATTAACTGGAAAGGGAATTAGATTTGCTAAATAGTGATATATAAGGAGTAATATTTCATATGGACGGGGTCTTAATAGATTCAGAACCCGTCATGTTCAAGGCGTCTGTAAAAGCTTTCAAGGAATTTGGGATAGATACATTACCAAGCGACTTTTTGCCATATATCGGGATGGATGAGGTACATTTCTTTGGAAATGTTTCCATGAAGTATGGATATCCTTACAATGAAAAAATGAAAGACAGGGCAAACGAGATATATGCTGAAATGATTGAGAAGGAAAACGCTGTCATGCCGGATGTCTTTGAAACAGTGAGCAAATTGAAGAAAAGAGGATATAAGGTATCAATTGCATCCGGTGCTGCAGATATAAAAGTTACGGCAAATATAAAAGCATTGGGTCTTTCTGAAGATACTTTTGATTATATAATCACTGGCAGTAAAGTTACAAAAAACAAACCTGATCCTGAAATCTTTATGAAAGCGTCAAAAGGAATGGGCTTGAATTATGAAGAATGTCTGGTTGTGGAAGATTCAGTAAGCGGCATAAAAGCAGCCAAGGCATGTGGCATGGTTTGTGTCGGTATCACAAGCTCTCTTGATGAAGAAAAATTATTGGCTGCGGGAGCAGACCTCACAGCCAATGAACTTATTTTCCTTTTGGATTTGCTTAAATGAATCAGTAACCTTTGTATACCCGTACAGCATTAAGAATGGTTATTATTGATACGCCTACATCGGCAAATACCGCTGCCCACATATTTGCAAAACCAAAGGCACCAAGCAAAAGAACAAGAATTTTCACAAACAGGGCAATTGTAATGTTCTGTTTTACTATTCTGACTGTCTTTTTTGCTATTCTTATTGCCTCAGGTATTTTGGACGGTTTGTCATCCATTATTACTATGTCAGCAGCTTCAATAGCGCTGTCAGAACCAAGGGCCCCCATTGCGATACCAACATCAGCTCTCATCAGTACAGGAGCATCATTCATACCGTCTCCTACAAAAGAAAGAGTTTTCTTTTTCCCCATCCCTTCAAGCAGTTTTTCCACAATACTCACTTTGTCTTGAGGCAGTAGGGAAGAGTATACATTACTTATACCTATTTCCTTTGCTACATGTACGGCAGTCTTCTCAGAGTCACCAGTCAGCAAGACCAGATTTCGTACTCCTCCTTTTTTAAGATTTTCAACCGCACTTTTGGAGTCAGGTTTAATTTTGTCGGATACAACTACATATCCAAGGTATACTGACCCTTTTGCCGCATGTACAACGGTACCAACCTCATCCACACTGTCGTATTTTATTCCATGCTTCTGCATCAACTTGTCATTGCCGACTAGAACCAACTCGTCTTCAAATATTGCCTTTATGCCGTGGCCTGCAATTTCTTCTACATTTCTTGCTTTTCTTGTATCCGGTTCCTTTCCGTACATTTTTATTATCGATTCGGTTATTGGATGATTAGAAAAACTCTCGGCATGGGCACAGACCCGAAGGAGTTCTTCCTTTGTTGAGTTCCTCGGTACAATTTGCGACACTTCAAAGGATCCTTCTGTTAGTGTTCCTGTTTTGTCAAACACTATTGTATCAACCAAAGCCATGTTTTCAAGGTGGTTGCCGCCTTTAACCAGTATGCCTCTTTTCGAAGCGCGTCCTATTCCACCAAAGAATCCAAGGGGGATTGATATTACAAGGGCACAAGGACATGAAACCACAAGGAAAATGAGGGCTCTGTGTATCCAATCCTTAAAGGACACATCCTGAACAAGCAGTGGTGGGAGTACTGCAAGAATAGCAGCAGCAATTACCACTACAGGAGTATAGATTCTTGCAAAACGGGTTATGAACTTTTCAGTTCTTGCTTTCTTTGCAGATGCATATTCCACCAGTTCCAAAATTTTTGATGCATTGGAGTCAGTGTAGGGCTTTTCAACTTTTATTACTAGAAGACCACTAAGGTTTATACAACCTGACAACACACTGTCTCCTTTTGTCATATCTTTAGGCATTGATTCTCCTGTAAGTGCACTTGCATCCACAGAAGAAGACCCATCCACAATTACTCCATCCAAAGGTATTCTTTCTCCTGGTTTTACATATATAATATCTCCAACATTTATCTCATGAGGATCTTTTTTTATCAGTTCTCCATTTACATCCACATTGGCATAATCCTGCTTTATATCCACAAGTTTGGAAATGGACTTTCTCGATTTATCCAGGACGTAATCCTGAAAAAATTCACCCACTCTGTAAAACAGCATAACTGATACTGCCTCAGGATACTCAGCTATTGCAAAAGCCCCTATGGTTGCAATACTCATAAGAAAGTTTTCATCAAATATTTCTCCATTAATTATGTTTCTACCTGCTTTAAAAAGAATTTCATAACCTATCAACAGGTATATAGCTATGTACGGGAATATTTTAACAGAGTTGTCTACAGGCACAATCAAAAGTATAAACAGACCTATTGCAGTTGCAATTATAACTGCAATATCAATTTTCTGACGCTTTGTCATGTTAATATACAATCCTGCAATCAGGTTCTATCTTTCTGCATACTTGCTGTGCCTTTTCTACAACTTTTTCAAACTTCCCTTCTTCAACTTCCAAAAACAACTTTTGTGCAGCAAAGCTTATGCTTGCACTAATAACTCCATCTATTTTACTTATTCTTCTTTCCATTTTATCTGCACAGGATGCACATCCCAGATTTTGCAGAGTCAGTGTCTTTCTCATACTATTTCCTCCACTCTATTCGTTTATATGTTCCAAACCTTGTTTTATTATTGAACTTACATGATCATCATCCAAAGAATAAAAAACTACTTTTCCATCCCTTCTGTATTTCACAAGTTTTGCCTGCTTTAGAACCCTAAGCTGGTGGGAAATGGCCGACTGACTTAGCCCTATGAGATTGGCAATGTCGCACACACACATCTCCTCTACTGACAGCAGGTAAAGTATCTTTATTCTCGTACTGTCACCAAAAACTTTGAACAAATCAGCCAAATCCATTAGCTTGTTATCGTCAGGCAGAGCTTTTTTTACTTTCTCAACTACATCCTCATGTAATAGAAAACAACTGCATGTTGGATTATCCATTTCATCACCTCTATATCATCTTAACATATGAACATCTGTTCATATGTAATATTATTATACAACTTAATTATATTCTGTCAATAAAAAAAATGTTAAGGATATAAAAAAACCGTGTTTTCACACGGCTTTTATGCTGCATATAAATTCCTTAATTATGGGATTAGAGGGCAAGTTAAATATTTTCTCTGGTAAATCATCTGCTATTATTCCTTCTTCTGAAACAAACAAAACTCTGTCCGCAACTTCCTTTGCAAATCCCATTTCATGGGTTACAACCAGCATAGTCATCTTCTCTTCTGCAAGCTGCCTCATAACAGATAGAACTTCGTTTTTCAATAGAGGATCAAGAGACGATGTGGGTTCGTCAAATAGAAGAATTTCAGGATTCATCATTAAAGCCCGGGCTATGGCAATTCTCTGCTGCTGACCTCCTGAAAGCTGTGAAGGCATGGTATCCTTTCTGTCTGCAAGACCTACTTTTCTCAGTATTTCATCTGCTCTTTCCTTGGCGGATGCCTCATCTTCCTTGTTAACATACTTGGGAGCATATATCAGGTTATCCAGTACTGTCAGATGTGGAAACAGATGAAAACTTTGAAACACCATGCCCATTTTGGAGCATATTTTTCTGCAAGTCTTCTCTTTTTCATAACGTCCATCCTTGACAAGATGTTTTCCGTCTATAAGGATACTTCCTGCGTCTGCTTTTTCAAGATTAATGAGACAGCGGAGCATGGTGCTTTTTCCCACACCGGAGGGACCAATTATGGCAATGGTTTCTCCTTTGTACACATCAAAATTTATATTATTCAATACTTTGGTTTTTCCAAAACTCTTGCACAATCCTCTTACACTTATAACCGCACCTTTATCCATAACGTCTCCCTCCTTTCTAAAATGCAAACTTTTTCTCAAGGTATTCAAAAAGCTTTGTCAGCAAAAACGTGGCGATCAGGTAGTAAACCGCAACAACCGCATATGCGGATATGTTAACATCTGAGTTGACTATTTTTTTAGCAAGGTTGAGTATTTCATCAATTGCAAGTACTGTTATAAGGGATGTGTCCTTAACAAGGGTTATAAACTCATTTGCCACTGAAGGCAGTGTTATTCTCAGCATCTGTGGTATTACTATCCTTACATTTGTTTGTAAAGTACTGAAACCAAGCACTTTTGCTGCCTCATACTGACCTTTGCTAACACCAAGCAGACCGCCTCTGAAAATCTCACAAAAGTAGGCCGCATAGTTCAGGATAAATGCAACAATCGCTGCATTAAATCTGCCCAGCTGAATGGTAGTAACCAATGAAAGGCCGTAATAAAAGAAATATAGCTGAAGTATAAGGGGGGTACCCCGCATAAGCCAGATATAACCCCCTAAAATGCGCTGAATAATCTTAGGACTACCTACTCTAACAAACGATAATATAAGTCCAAGCGGTACTGAGAATATTATGGTTATGAAAAAAAGTCCAACAGTAAACTTCAGACCATCTGACAGCTGGCCAAAAATGCTTACCAAATAAGAAAGATTCATTATTTATCTTTATCCTTTTCTATCATATATCTTCCTGCAACTTCATCCACTACAAGAGCGTCAATTCTTCCAACTTTCAAATCATTGAATGCGTCAACATTGTTCTGGTATTCAATGATTTGTCCAATCTTGGAATATACATCATCAGCCTTAACAGCATTCAATGCAGATGAACCTTTCTGAAGACCAATCTTTTTACCCGTTAAATCCGCTTTAGTCTTTATATCTGAATTCTCACCAACAATCACAATCTGTCTGTTTGCAATATATGGCTTTACAAAGTACATTGCTTCAACTCTTTCCTCGGTGATTGTCATACCGTTCCAGATGCAGTCAATCTTTCCGCTTTGAAGCTCAAGTTCCTTTGAATCCCAGTCTATTGGCTGAAGAACGAGTTCCACACCCATTCTTTTTGCAACTTCTTTGGCAAGGTCAATATCATATCCCACAATATTATTCTTTTCATCTCTGAATCCCATTGGTGGGAAGGAGTCATCAAGACCAACAATAAGTTTTCCTTTTTCCAATATCTTTTCTAGAGAATCGTCACCTTCAGGGGCCTGGCTTTCTTCAATAAAATCAGCATCTTTCAAATATGTATCCTTTCCAAACCATTTCATCGAGATTTCAACAAGTGTACCGTCTTCATACATCTCGTCAAGGTGCTTTTGCACCTCAAGGCCTAATGCAATATCTGTATTTCTGAAGCCAATTCCATATTCTTCTTCTGCAAAATAATCCTCAAGAACTACAAAGTTTTTCTGAATGTTTGGAGTACATGCAGAAGCCAATAAAATTATCAATACAGTTACAATAAGCTATGTTTTCTTCATGTTAATAACAACCCTTCCACTTTAGTATGTTAATTCGCTAATTTATTGAATAGCTTAATTAGTATATCAT
>JAAYLF010000255.1 GCA_012522035.1 Clostridiaceae bacterium | reverse complement strand
CCCTTATAATGTCCGCAGTTGCGTTCAGCTTTTCCAGGTTGTTGCCGCCACAAAGGGCTATTCTTGCTCCCTCCTTGGCCAAACCCTCACAGCTGGCGCTGCCAATACCTCCGCCTGCGCCAGTCACAACTACAACCTTGTCCTTGAGCGTTACCTTCATGCCATCTCACTCCCTTTTCGCGTATTCAAACTCTATGGAGTATATATTATACCATATGCCCACTGCCAATTACCAACTCTTCGAAGACCCTTCTAACATCCAGGTTCAATCGGCGTCTTGTAACAAGTTTATTCAGACTTGTTAGAATATAGTCGTTTAACATGTCAACTTCCTGCTCGGACCAATTTGATGCAACAGCATGGTAAAAAGCCTTCTTCTTGTCAGCCTCCACTTCATACAAAAACGAGAATGCACACAGATCCCCAGCGCTTTTTATCAGCGGGCCCTCTTCACTTTCTTCAAAATCCACTCCGTACAATTCAACATCACATTCCTTTTCAACCACGATAAAATTCCGGAAGTTGGTATCGGATAAGCGATAGTTTCCAAACTGCTCCGAGTATACCCGGCAAAATGAAAGCATTAGTTCTGCCAGTTTTGCAGCACCTTTCACATCGCATTCGAGAAAATAGTCCACAGCAAGTTTGCCTTCTATGTATTCCATGTAAATTCTGTTTGATTCCAATTTTATTACTTTTGGCACGTTGGCATGCAAGTAAAGCCTTTGCAAGACAACAGCTTCGAAGAAGGCACTTTCCTCTGATTCATGAACCTTTAAAACTTGCAAAGTACCTTCCATGTTTACTAGAAAAACACTGTTCTTTTTGCTTTCAAACTGCTTTACTATCTCGCCCATCATTCTATCTCTACTACAATTTTCTTGCCTTCCTTGAATCCTTTCAGTTCAGATACGACCCCCATTACTGCGTTTTTCAGTATCTTTTGAACAAAAGGCACCATTACAATATCCTTGCCGTCAATTACCAGTTTGACTTCTCTTTGACTCAGTACACAATCAGAACCATCAACCTCTCCCTTCAGAAGTCTTGCAAGAAATCCCCTGCAGTCTGTACCGCATTCGCCACAGCATTCATACTCTATATCATGCATTAGATTTGGAACCTTTTCCTCGACAAGATCCGCAAGTCTTTCAATATCATCAACTGCAGATATTACAGGTAGCCCCTTGTACTCCTTGACTCCTGTGTTTGCAAATCTACCACTAATTGCAAAGGTAAGGGGAGTTATTTCTGGCTCAGCATCTTCCTTGCAAACAGCAATTTCCGGAGCCACACAGTCCCTTACTCCTTCAAGCAGAACATAATCCTGGTTATAATGGGAAAGCACTTCATAAATCGGCAAGTGACCGGGATACAAGATATCTGTTTCTTTGTGAGCTCTTGCAGTTACAATTTCCGCACCAGCTTGTCTGTGTCTGTACGTGTTTTTGCCAGGGGTATCAATGGCAAAAGCCTCATAATGTATCTCTTTTACACTTCCAATGGAATAACCCCTTTTACCCAACTCTTTTATCAAATTCTCAATTACGGTGGTCTTGCCGCTACCGCTAAGCCCTGTTACCGTTAATACTTTCATAACTACCTCCTTGCAAACATAAAGTATATAATCAGTATAAAAACTGCCAAAGCAACTGTCATGGCAGCATAGTCTACCAGCTTCAGTTTCAGTTCTTTTAATGATGTTCTTTCATGATATGCCCTGAATCCTCTTGTCTCCATGGATGAGGCAATATCCCTGCTCTTAATAATGCTGCCCGAGATTGCCGGAACCAAAATATATGAGTAAAGTTTAATCTTTTTTGGCAGCTTGAGTTTATTAATATTTATACCTCTTAAACTTACGGCTTTTATCCTGTCTGCAAACTCCTGACCAAACAGCGGAATAAACTTGAGTGCGATTCCTGTCATAAAAGCCAGCTCATAGGGAATCTTGAGTTTTGTAAGTCCGTCAATCATGTCGCGACTGTCATGTCTTGTACCGAGCAAGACCGCCAGCATTACGATGCCCATCCTTAGCACAAAAGACAAGCTGTCCTCAAGTCCTTTGGAAGTGACTATATTTGCACCGAGCAAACGGATTATTGGCTTGCCTCCTGATGATGCAATGCTTTGAAAGAATGCTATGATAATTATCATGGACAAAAACCTTCTCATTCTGTACAAAGTCTTAAAAGGATTCAGCCCAAACAGAACATTTAGCACGAGGGTTAACAAAAAGATCAAAAGCAGCCAATACATATTAGCAGCAAGGACGGACAGGGTGGAGGTCAGGACTATAAACAACATGGTGGTTCTTGGATCCAGCCTACTTTTCATACAGCACTCCACCTTCCATCCTTAGACTTTTGATGTTTGCACCGTTCAAATCAAAATCCTCATCATGGGATATTACCAACGCTCCTCCGCCATTTTCAACAAAAGCTTGTATGAATTCCTGTATCATTCTTTTGCATTCCGCATCAATAGAGGCTGTGGGTTCATCAAAGATTATGAATCTTTGGTCCCTCATCATAATCGTGGCAAGAGCAAGCCGCTGTCTTTCTCCCAAAGACATGAGAAGAGGAAAGCTTTTCCTTTTATCATCAAGCTTGAAATCCTTGAGCAGTTTTTCTACCTTCTCTTTTATTTCATCCGTCAGTTTTCCATTCAGTTCATATGGGAATACAAGTTCTTCATATACAGTCGGTGCAAATAATTGCAAATCCGGATTCTGATACAAATATCCTACATGTTCCGATATTTCGCCAACAGTCATTTTATATATATCTTTCCCTCTTACCTTGACAACACCCTGCCTTGTCTTTACAAGACCGCACATCAGCTTTCCCAATGTGGTTTTGCCTGAGCCGTTTTTTCCGCTCAAAACATACAATACTCCTTCATTGAAGGTATATGTAATGTTTTTGAGAACCAGGTTGTTTTTGTTATAGGCAAAGGATACGTCAATCAGTTCTATCATGCAGCATGCCATCCTTTAATACATATATTCTGTCAGCAATTTCAATATCGCTTTTATTGTGTGACACCATCAGTATTCCAACTCCGTCTTCTGCCAGGCTTCCTAGAATCTTTCGTATCTGTACCTTTCTTTCC
Organism: Clostridiaceae bacterium; assembly: GCA_012522035.1. GTDB lineage: Bacteria > Bacillota > Clostridia > UBA1212 > DUPL01 > DUPL01. The sequence goes on along the minus strand of JAAYLF010000255.1, from coordinate 12,185 downwards.
TCGTCTACTCCAGAGGTTATTTCATCCGCTATGAGGAATTTGCTTTTCATGGTAAGAACCGATGCAATTGAAACCAGCTTCTTTTCTCCTCCCGAAAGCTCCTGGATTTTTCTGTGTCTTAAATATTCGATACCGGCAAACTCCAAGGCCTCTTTTATCCTGGTTTCAATTTCTTTTCTGGGAACACATAAATTTTCAGGAGCAAACCTAAGTTCGTCCTCCACATATTGAGAAAAAAGAAAATTGTCAGAGTTCTGGAATATGACACCAAGCAAAGAGCATCTTTCGTGAATGCTGAGATTTGATAGTTCCTTGTCATCAATCCTAATACTGCCGAAAGTGCTCAGACCATAATTTTGCGACACGCCCGCCACTGCAGTACAAAGTGTGGATTTTCCGCTGCCGTTTGGCCCCACTACTGCAACAATTTCTCCTGCTACAACTTGTAATGACACTTTATCAAGGATGATTCTGTTTTTAAACTTTACTGTTAGACTATCTACTATAAGTTTCATTCCACCACAATCTCTACAAGCATTTTTACTCTGTTTTGACTTACCTTGTCTTCCGCCTTTATCACTACAAAAGGTCCTCCGTCTTCCTGTTCCTTTTCATATGCCAACGCGTCGATACCTTCATTGAAAGGCTTGCCATTCACCAGATGCGCTATATACACATTATCATCCTTCCTTACATCCTCTGCCCGGTACACTTTTTGAAAACCGTCTTTTGCTGTAAATGTAATCTGCTTCATGTTCTCAAGATCCGCCCCGAGCTTTTCAAGAAGATCCTTCAATTCTATTCCGGTGTAGGTCCTTTCTATGGGCTCCTTGTTGCTGGGCTTGTATATTGCCTTGAAATCAACAGGCTGGCTTATCTCCATCAATTCCTCAAAGGTATATACTTTCCTCTCTCCATTGACTGTGACTGCAATCTCCCTTTTTTCATACTGCTCCACGTTCTTTTTGTTTTTATTCATAAACAAATACAGCGTAACTCAGAACAGTATGGAAAGCACGACCAGTATTACAAGCGCTATCAACACATTTTTATTCTTCAATCAAACTACCCCTTTCAAAATAGTAGAAGGGCACATACATATCTCCATATTTGAACAAATTGTGTTTTCCTCTTGTTGTTCCATCCGCGTCTTCAATCGCCACCGCACCATGGTCCGGCACAATTATCACATGCCCAAAAAAGTTTTTAACCAGCTCTTTAATATATCCTTCTATTTCAAAAATCTTCTGCCTTGCTTCTTCTGATAAAGGAGAGTACTCATGATTTGCATCATCTATGCCGTGAAAATGTATGAATATCAAATCAGGATGTTTGCCCAGTTCATACATGGCTGTTTCAAATACGCCTTTATCGGTATATCCTTCCGAGTCGACTACATTCAGTTTTGGCTTTTCTGAGGTTACAACCAGTACTGAATTTCCTTCGACATAAGCTGCAGTTTTCCCTTTGCTAGCAGCGTATTCAAATATGTCTTTTACATTGGGAGCTTTTACTTCCCTCTTGGTTATGCCGGTTACAAAAGGTGATTGCCCAGTTATTATTGCTGCCAGTGCCACATTTGATATGGCCGGATTCACGCTGGCTGCCTTTTTGTAATTGCCTGAAAGAATTGTAAGATTATCCTTGTAATATTCCACCTGCTCGTAAGACAATCCGTCAGGCAGGATAAACATAACCTTTTCATTCTTATCCAACAATATCTTCATCATGTCAAAGGCATCGAATATAACGGTGTCGACACCTGACACAATACCTGTCACAGGACTATCGTGCCTCTCGTCCGTTTCATAATATATTCTGCCATTTTCCCATACAAATGAACCTGCATAATCCCTATCAACTTTCAGCATGTCATAGTTGTCGAAGTAAAGTACGAAATCATCGCCAATGAAGTCTTCCGCCTTTAATGGTGCTTTCTTTACATACTTCACGGCAAGATTTCCATTCTGTCTGCTTTCACCTGATTTTTCAAACATAAGAAGCTTGCAATTTCCAAAGCTTATACGTCTGTCGCCCTCTTCATCCACAATTTTCAAAGCATGGTCATCAGATACTTCCACATCCTCATGGGCAACAACAGTTATTTCAAGAACATCCTTGATACCAATGACCCTTGGATGTTCCGGAGCCTTCATGTTGAAAACTCCTTCCTCCTCCACCACATGACACAAACTGGCAGTCTCCGCATCAATTAGTGCAGAAACTCCATCTCTGGCTGTAATCATTAAATAACTCTTTTCAACAGGGGCCAACAAAGACACCTTTTGGAGTACCTTGGATAAACGCACCCCTTTGTAAGTTGTGTCATTTATTGTTACATCCTCGTGTGAGATGTCGCTCAAGTCCACTTGCACCGATATTCCCTCAACATCTCCATTTATTGTTATGTATTTACCGCTTTCACTTTCTTTGTTGGTGCATCCGGCAAAAACCATCAACAAGACAATCGTCAGTATCAATATTGTTCTTTTCATTGATCTGTCCCATCCTCTTTGAAAATCAAACCTATCCTTTTAATACCCTTGTCAACAGAGTATGCCACAAGACCACCAATAGAGCCAGATAAGGCAGCCGCAGTCAGACTGAAAGCCAGCCACAACAATGAAAGTCTGAACCACAGCAAGAAACTTCCCAGTGTGCCTAGCACATTTGCCAGCATTACGGCTATCATAAAATGCAGAATATTGGTATTGTCTTTCCTTGCAAAAAGAAACACAAGATCAACACAAAGCCCGGGAATCAAATATGTCAAAAAAGTCCAGACACCGTGACTGCCCGGCGCACTAGTTGTGAACAGAACGAGGGCCTGGACAAGGGATATCATGAAAGATACCCCAAACTTCCGTACCACCGAATGTCCTATGACAAGCCACATCATGTAAAATCCGCCTGCCAAAGACCCTCCTGGAATTCCCAAAGGACCAGTTATTAACTTGACCAGTGTGTTTGCAACAGTCTTGAAACCTGTAGCAAGTGCTGCAAGCATCGCTATCATTACCAGGTCCAAAACAGAATATGATTTAATAATCTTCCTCATTTTGCCTTTATACTCATAATTACAAATTCACTTCCGTCAACAGCAACAATATATCCTTCATCTGTTGACTCAATCCTTATACTCGCAAGTTCTTCTTTCTTCGCCTGTTTTTCAGTACCGTCGGTTCCGGTAATGGTATAGGTTGAAGCCTCTTTCATATTTATTTCATCTAGCAGTTCAGTTACAAGAATGCTGCCTTTGCCTTTGAAATCGAGCTTTTCAAAAACCTTGTCAAGTACTGCAAATGATGTTTTTTCAACAGTTACATACATGGTGTGTTTTACTTTCATACCTTTTAGTATGTTTGCCCCATTGAATACAGGCGCATCCTTTTCTGGAACAAAGTCTTCACTGCCGGAAGCCTTTGATGCATAAACCAAAAAAGCATCCTCGTAATACTCTTTTGTCTTTAAACTTGTATACTCGGTTCCATCCCAGGAGTATACAAACATCTGGGCTTCATCGCTGCTTTTCAAAATGCCGTCTGCAAATATTTTTTTGAAGCTTGTTCCATAATATGTGGTGCCGTCCACCTCATAACTGCCGTCATACTTGTCTCCAGTAGCCTCTGCAAAGTATACGCTCTCGGTTTCCGGAACTGTTTCTTCTTCTTTATCACTTGCCAAAACTATCTTGGAAACCTGTTTTGCCCAAGTATTGGCAGGCTTGTCAGGAAAGATCGCTCTCAAAGCACCGCTCTTCTCGCTGGGGTTTAGTACAACGCCGTCATACTCAAGGGCAATAATCATTTTCACTCCGCCTTGCTCTACGTTGAAGACATCCGCAGAGAGGATTGTCTCGTAACCGTCTTCAGCGTAAATGGACATGCTTGTAAAGTCGGAAGTTTTTGCACCGTCTGCATATGCTTCAAGTATGTCGTCAAAATATACGCCTTTTAATGTGTGGGGAATTTTGTTTCCGTCATCATCCGTCTTGTCGGAGGCATATGCAGGCTGATCTTCTCCATACTCAACCAGTTTTCCACCATTGGCAAGCTCTCTGATTTGCCCTTTTGTCACTTTGATGGGTTCTTCTCCGATTCCCACAATTTCTAGAATATAGTCGTCATCCTCGTAGGATTGTGCGTCAGTAGCAGTTGGTTAAGGTGTGGGATCCTTGCCATTGTTTGCACAGCCAACTGCCAATGCCAAAATCAAGACAAATAATACTACAATTGATAGATGCTTTTTCATTTTGGTTCTACTCCTTCTAATTTCTTTATATAAAAAATTCTCTTGATTCCGCCCGGAACAAGAGAACATAAAGAAATTACCACCCATATGGGTGATTTCTTTTCTGTTCCTTTTCAAATCCGGAAGGCTGAAAAATTTCTCTTTCAACCCTATCGGTGTTCCTCCATGGTCAACATGACTTTAGGCAGAAAACACTCGGAACCTGTATTTTTTTGGCTTTAATATTGTTAAAAAAAATATCAAAGCATATAAATTGTATATTAACCGAATACCGTTGTCAAGTTTTCAGGCTATAATTACATGAAAGAATATCAGTTTTCAGGACAAAATACAATTGTACGGTTAATCCGTACAAAGGTTGACTTGAAAGGTGGAACTAACATGAGCCATAAAAAATGTCAGTCAATTTCATGCGATGTGGCAAGCTGCTCTTTTAACGATGCACTTGACAACAGCTGCACTTTGTCAGCCATAAAGGTTACACCTAAAATGAACTGTGCAACGGAAGATATAGACGAAAGCATGTGTGCAAGCTACAAGAGCAGGGCACTGGTAGACAGATAAATTTCACGGATAATGAGTATTTTGACTTTTTGCTGCGTATAATACTAGTGTTGCCAAGACGCAACAAAAAAATGAATATGGAGAAAAGAATCGGCATCCATATGGTGCCGATTCTTTTATGATTTATTCGGTTCTTAGTGCTTCCACAGGATCCTTCTTCGCTGCCATAAGGCTTGGAATAAATCCGCCAACAATTGTAAAGAACAAATTTACTAGAATCAGAATAATTGCATGCAGCGGTGAAAGCTTTGCCACATTCTCAAGATTGGAATAATTTGCAATTATCATGTTTGTAGGTATAACCAGCAAAGAAGCTATGGCTATTCCAATAAATCCTGAAAACATGCCAATAATGAAGGTTTCTGCATTGAACACCAGGGTAATATCCGATTTCCTTGCCCCCAAGGACCTCAGTATACCTATCTCCTTTGTTCTTTCCAGAACTGAAATGTACGTTATAATCCCAATCATTATTGACGACACAAACAATGAAATCGAAGCAAAAGCTATAAGTACTATTGATATTGTATCAATTATCTTTTTTGTAAGCTTTGTTATCTGTTCCGCCATGTCCGTATAAATTATCTTGTCCTTGCTGTCTTTGCCTTCATTGTATGCATCCAGGTACGCCAAAACGTCATCCTTGGCATCGAAGTCTCTAGGAAAGATCGTTATCATCAAAGGAACAGCGTTTGCACCAATTGCCCTAAGGACATTTTCCTTGTCTTCCTTGCCCTTGTCTGTCGTCAAATCAAAAGGCTGGCCTGTTAGCACGTTGTAATCTGCTTCCCTTTGGGCTTTTACAATATCGCTGTTTTGTGAATCCTCCAAAATATATTCCATCAGTTCTTCCGTATATGCCACGCCGGTACTGATTACATCCAGCATCTTGTCCTTCTTTATTCTGAGGATTCCTACAATCTTTAGTGGTATCGCCGTCTCCCTGTTATATATCTCGGTCATGTCCGCAGGGTTTCCTACCAGTGTAAAGAACCCATCCCTCTCCACGTAAAAGTCGTTGTTAAGTATGGCTCTTAATTCAGTTCCGATTATGTCCTCAAAAGCTATACTTTCGTCCGTTGAAAAACCCAAAGTTTCAAGCACACTTTTATCCAGTCTGTTGAATCTGTCCACAACAAGCAAAAGCTCGTTTTTGTTCTCAGGCATTTTGCCATAGAGTATGTCGTAGTTCTTTTCAACAAAACCTTCTTCGCCATACTTCTTTGGAAGCACACTCATATCCAGATCCCTCATTGACACAATCTTGGCCACATTATCCTTGTCAAGCTTCAAAAGGTTCAGTGATGTCATGCGTGTGTATGTGGTACCCAAAAGCAGACCATGGTCGATGTTCTTTAAATACTCAAGATAGTCCTCTGTAATAATGTTCTGATGAATTAACTCGCTTTCGCTCCTGTCGTACGGGATGACTTCCTTTTTGTCGGTAAACTCCTTGTACTTCCTACTCTCTTCTCCAAACTTTTTACCCATCTCCGCAATATCAACAGTAGTAGCCTGCTGACCAATGATTATGGGAAAGCCTGACATGGTGTTTTCCTCAAACTTGTCTATTTCTATCTGGAAGCCGTTTGAAAGCGCCAGAATGAGTGCAATCCCTATAATACCAATGCTTGCAGCAAAAGAGGTGAGTATGGTTCTGAACTTTTTGGTCTTTATGTTGTTGAAGGATAGCTTCAGCGCGGTGAAAAAGCTCATGGCAGTCATTTTGAGTTTGTATCCGGACTGCTTTTGATCTTCCTCCTCATATGGATTAGAGTCGCTTACTATCCGTCCGTCTACCAGATTTACAATTCTGGTGGCGTATTTGTTTGCCAGCTCAGGATTGTGGGTAACCATTATTACTAGTTTGTTTTCCGCTATCTCTTTAATCAGGTCAAGGATTTGCACTCCTGTTGCACTATCCAACGCTCCAGTAGGCTCATCCGCAAGAATAATATCAGGATCGTTTGCAAGCGCTCTTGCAATTGCAACTCTCTGCATCTGCCCACCGGACAGCTGATTTGGTTTCTTTTTGACATGATCTTTAAGACCTACCCTTTCAAGCAAACGAAGAGCCCTTTCCCTTCTTTCGCTGGCTGACATTCCGGAAAGGGTCATTCCCATCTCCACATTTTCAAGGATTGATATGTGGGAGATAAGGTTGTAGTTTTGGAACACAAAGCCTATGCTGTTGTTCCTGTATGCGTCCCACTCCACACCCTTGAAGTCGGAGGTATGCCTTCCGTTTATATACATCTCGCCACTATCATATCTGTCCAGACCGCCAATGATGTTTAGAAGCGTCGTTTTGCCGCCTCCCGACGGACCTAAAATCGCAACAAACTCATTTTCCCTGAACGTAAGACTCACATTATTTAAAGCAACCTGCTTGAAATCACCCGTAACGTAGCTCTTGGTAACATTTACAAGTTTTAACATAAAATCTCGACCTTCTCAATATATTTATTTATACAGCATTTTAAAAAGCATATTTCAAATTATACTGTTTTTTTATACCATGTCAAAAAATATTCAGCAATAAACAAACATCTGTGATATAATTGTTCTGATTCCGGACAATTTGATAATTCAAGGAATAATATATTTATGTATCAATTTAATGTAATAAAGGATGCGGTGATCTGATAAATGAACTTGACAGGCAATCATATTGAGAGGGAGAAATCTTCCAAGGGATCTGATCTCAACCTGCTGGCAGGATGTAGAATACATTTCATAGGGATAGGCGGCTCCAGCATGAGCGGTCTGGCTGAAATCGTGCTTGAGCGAGGCTGTCAAGTAAGTGGTTCCGACAGGGTTGAATCCTGCAATACAAAAAAGCTGAGGCAAAAGGGCGCCAAAATATATATAGGGCACGATGCGCTCAATGTCTCTGATGCCACCCATCTGATTGTATACACTCTTGCAATTTCGAATGATAATCCAGAATATTTGAAAGCCATTGAAAAGGGCATTCCTGTTATGGAAAGAGGTCATTTTCTTGGCCTTTTGACAAGGGAACACGAATACTCCATTTGTGTTGCTGGCACGCATGGAAAAACCACAACCACATCTATGCTGGCTCATGTAATGCTTTACGCAAATCTTGATCCCAGCATACATATTGGAGGCAATCTGCCTGCTCTTGGCGGCAATGTCAGATCATCCAACAGTCCATATTTTGTTACAGAAGCCTGCGAATACCACGAGAATTTCTTAAACCTGTCGCCTTATGCAGGCGTTATTCTAAACATTGAAGCTGAACATCTAGACTATTTCAAGGATATTGATGATGTAATATCCGCCTTTAAAAAGTTTGTCAAACTTATCCCAAAAGAAGGCTTTGCCGTTGTTTGCGCAGAAAGCAAGTCTGCCTTAGCTGCAGTTGAGAATGCAGACTGCAGGGTCTATACATATGGTTTTTCAGATGATTGCAATTTCACAGCAAAAGACATTCAGTACAATGAAAACGAGACCCGTTTCAAGGTATACCACAATGGAGTATATCTAACCGATCTGGCACTTAAAGTGCCCGGCAGACATAATGTTTTGAATGCACTTGCAACCTGTGCGGTATGTGTAAATCTTGGGTGCGACAAGGAAGCAGTAAAGGATGGTCTTTTTACCTTTGTTTCGCCTGACAGACGTTTTCAAAAACGGGGATTTTTAAACGGTGCGCCAATTATTGATGATTATGCCCATCATCCTACGGAGATCAGGGCCACTCTTGATTCTGCAAGGCAAGTAACCAAAGGAAGGGTTATCTGCGTATTCCAGCCCCATACATATTCACGAGCAAAAGCCTTTGGGAACGATTTTGCAGAAGCGTTACTGAATGTGGATGACCTGGTGGTTACGGATATTTATGCTGCAAGGGAGAAAAATCCGGGCGATATTAATTCGCAAATGCTTACAGAGAAATTCCTTTCAAGAGGTATTAATGTAAAATACATAAGGGATTTTAAAGACATTGCAGACTATTTGAAGAAAGAAGCAAAAGAGAACGACACCATACTGCTTCTTGGTGCTGGCAATGTTAATGATATAGTCAATTTTCTGAGCTCATAAACAAGAAGGCAGGAGTGTTTCCCGCATGCCTGGTTTTCTAATTGACCAAGGGGGTGACTTCATGATACACAATATAGTTTGCTATGACGACAAGAAATATTCAGCCTGGCCTGCAAACGGAGGTCTTTGGAACTGGGGAGATGAAATACTTGTTTCATTTAACAGAGGAAGCTTTAATGACAACTCATCTTTTCACCGGGTGACAGAATCCAGTCTGAAATGTGTGTCTATCGCAGTCTTGACGGAGGGCTTACCTGGACAGAAGAAAACTTTGACAACTCAATTTACGACAAACCGGTTAAAGAAGTACCAGACAACGGTTTTGATTTTAATGAAGGATTTGTCATGAGGGTGGGAAGACCTGCCATAACCATTAAAGGAGACGTGTATGTAGTATCAATGGACAAAGGCAATACGTGGGACGGGCCATTTGCATACCTGACCTTTGGCAGGGAAAATACGTCGCGAACAAGTTACATGATTCTTGGAAGAAAAAAGATGCTTGCTTTTATGTCACACAACATAATGGAAAACACCCTCAACAAGCCGTTTTATGATCGTGCTTTCGCGTCGATTACCCTGGATGGCTGCAAAACCTGGCATTTTGTCGGTGACATTACAGACGATGAGGCAAGATCTGTCATGCCTATTATCGTAAAACTTGATGATGGAACACTGGTGGCAGCATATAGAAGGAGATTGCGCAAACACCCTGTAGATGATGTCTGGATAGAAGTAAAACGTTCAACAGACGAAGGAAGGACCTGGCATTCTCCCGTACGAGCAGCAGTTACGTATAATCCTGACAATCCTGCAAATTCAAACGGCAACCCTCATGCCATGTGCAGACTTAAGAATGGCACCATTGTTCTTGCGTATGGAAGACGTGAACACGGGCGTTCCTCCATAAGGTACTGCATATCCACCGACGGAGGCCTGTCTTTTCACAGCGAAAGGATAATCAGGGAGGATGCAATAGACATGGATATGGGCTATCCAAGGATTTGTGCAGGACCTGATGGAAAATGCGTGGTTGTATACTATATCGCAACCAAAGAAAGGCCAGTCCAGCATATTGAAGCAACCGTATTTGATCCGCTTCAAAGGAGTTGAGATTTATGTGGATGGATCAAAATACGTTATAACCAAGGGGAGACATCGTTTATTGATAATAACTGAAGAGGGAAATTACAATAGCAGAAAGAGCAAAGGCTGTGAACTACTCGGAGTCTTACCTGTTCCGGCATTGTTAATTGAATCCGACATGTCCGCAGGGAGCATCTCGGATTCGTTGGGATTCTGTAATCAGTTCCATTTCTGCAAGAAGTTCCGGGCAGAGTAACGCTGCACTCCTTCAGATTACCGGAAGAACTACGCATACTTCAAAGCTAACTCTTAAAGCCTAGCTCCTCTTCCGTAAGTACCCTGTTGAAGATCTTCAGTTCATCAATCATGCCATTGAAGAAGTAAAAAGACTGTTCCTGTGAGGGGCCATAGCAGCCGAATACAATCTGGGTGTCCTCGATGTTTTGGGGCACTGCCACTACATCCCTTCCATACGCCTCTTCACCATCTACATAGCAAATCAATACCGAACCGTCATACGTGAATACGACATGGTGCCATTCTCCATCGGCTATAAATCCATCGGTATCATGTATTCCAACCTCTTCCTGGTAAAAACTGATTCTACCTGATGGGGTGACGTACATTTCAAGGTGACCTTGTGCTTTTGGCCTTTTGAGAAGAAGACATTGAAATCGCCGTTCAAATTATCCATCAGTATATAGAATGAGATAGTGAACTTTTCACCCAGTCTGAAATCGAACTTCGGCATAAAATACCTGGTTATTCCATCGAGCCATAGAGCCTTTCCTATATATCCATCTGTAATCAAATCCTCGTCGACGAGTTTCTCGCTCTCGGTTCTGGTTATCAGTTCCTTGATTGAATCGTCAAAGCTCCAGTAGTAATCGGGTTCAGCTGTTACCACAGGCAGTTCCTTTTTGGGTTTGTCAGGCAGCTTAAGCCATACAGCTTCTTTCTTTTTCACCCACTTCAACTCCTGTATATATACACCCACAATGTTGTGGCGTCCCGGTTCCGCACCCTGGTAAGGTTCTTTCCCATCCGTGGCATTTATTGCAGCACATGCTATGTAGTCTTTACCGTCAAAGGTTGCAATTTCATGTGCATGTCCGTTCAGCTCGCCAAGCTTGTCATTCGCTGGATGCCCAAAGTCGGTATGATCTTTCGAAGCATAAACTGCGATTCGGCCGTAATTAAACCCGCTTACAAACAGGTAATATCATCCAAACTTCTTGATGACGTATGGTGACTCAGCAGCCTTAAATCCCGGCGGAGCCGTCATAACCACTTTTGAGTTTGACCAGTGAATAAGGTCTTGAGATGTCCTCAGGTATATTCCGCGCGCCTCGGCATAGTACATCAAGTACTCCCCAAGTTCCTCATCATAGAAAATGCATGCATCCCTGCATCCGTTTTCTACAAATGCAATACAACCTTACTCCAGGTCTTCATGATTGAAAGGTACCCACTTGTCCAGTTTGTCATCAGTTGATACCAGCATCCTCATTTGAGATTGCTTGCTTTTTGTCTGATGATGGTAGTACATGTAGGCTTGCTTTTTATCTTTTGTGTATATGGCAAAAGGAGCCCACATCCAATCGGTTTCAGGCAGGGACTTGTCGCCGTCACTGTATACCCTGTCAACGTATGTAAAAGACTCAAGCAAATTGTCTCCTACGGCATGGAAAAACGAATCCTGGATATGCCCTTGTCCGCCTATTCCAATGCAGTGCCATCTTCCAATAACATCCTGTATCAGAAGAAAGTCGCTGATAAACTCTGTATCACTAACACCTACAATTTTCTTTGCATCATACCATGTTGTTGACAACTGGGGAACGTACATCTCATCACCATCCTTACCTTGGGGCGGTGTCGGTTCGGGGGTTTTTGCTATCTTGGGTTCTTCCAAACAACCAACAATTGATACCACGACCATCACTACCAGCAATATGAGAGTAGTTTTGATAATTCTCATAACGGTTCCACCTCCAATTCAAAACCTGCCCCAAGTATACCCGATTATACCTGTTCTGTTTATGTTTGCTGTTTCATGGATTATGTCTGCTTCTATTATACCAATAAAAAAAAGCAGGTATAAACCCAATGTCATTAACTTAAGAAACTCGTTTTAAAGAACCCTAACTTATTCGGTTAGGGTCTTTTTATTACATTTTCAGTTTTACATTTTAAAACAAATATGATAAAATAAT
>JAAYLF010000254.1 GCA_012522035.1 Clostridiaceae bacterium | reverse complement strand
ATCTATGATGGAACAGGATTAGGAACAGACGGATCTATATGGGGAGGGGAAATCCTTGTTGGTTCAAAGAGCAAGTTTTCGAGGGTTGGACACTGGAAGTATGTAACTTTACAAGGAGGGGACAGTGCTGTCAGAGAGCTTTGGAAATCAGCTGTTTCCTATTTATATTCTATAGGCGTTGATAGCAAGGAGTTTCTGAGCAGTGTAGAACGTTTAAAAGTTAAAACGATAGAAAATGCAATTAGTAATAATATTAATTGTTTCAAATCGTCAAGTGTGGGAAGATTGTTTGACTGTATATCTGCACTTGTCATCAGAAGAACGCATATTACATATGACGCTCAGGCAGCTATTGAACTGGAAAGTGTTATAAAATCGGATGTATCAGATTTTTATCCCTATTCCATCGAAGAAAAAGAAGAGCATCTAGAAATCGGATACGAGGAAATATTATCTAGTATTTTGAGAGATATGAAGGATGGGAAGACACCTTCATATATATCGGCAAAATTTCATAATACAGTTTGTAAAGCTACTATAGACTGTGTCTGTAAAGTAAGAAACAAATACTGCATTAACAATATCGTTTTAAGTGGTGGTGTGTTTGAAAACGTCTATTTGCTAAGCAGCATGAAGCGAGGACTAAAAGAGCACGGATTCCATGTTTATCACAATATGAAGATACCCACTAATGATGGTGGAATTGCCTTCGGGCAAGCAGTAGCTGCAGCTCAAATGGTAAAGGAGGGACATTATGTGCCTGGCAGTTCCAGCAAAAATTGTAACAATTGATGGAATGCACGCATGGGTGGAAACAATGGGTGTGCGGCAAAAGGTAAATATTCGGTTGATAGATTCTCCTATACCCGGTGACTATATATTAATTCATGCAGGTTTTGCAATAGAAAAAATAGACAAGGAATATTTTGGATTTTTAAATGAGACTTTTAATAAAATGCTGGAGGATACAGAAGATGAATGATAATAAAATCATAGAACGTTTAAATAGAAACTTTGAATATTTATCCGGTCAGAGTATTCGCATAATGGAGGTTTGTGGAACTCATACACGCGCAATTTTTAAATCTGGTATAAGGTATATACTCCCAAAAGAAGTACTGCTAATGTCCGGACCAGGCTGTCCGGTTTGCGTTACTCCTGAATCTTTTATAGATATAGCGATATCAATATCAGATATCAAAGATGTCATTCTTGTTACCTTTGGAGATATGATGAGAGTGAAAGGAACTTACAACAGCCTGTCAGATAAAAAGGCGCAAGGCTCCAAAATAACTGTTGTATATTCACCGGAAGATGCATTAAATATTGCTTTTAATAATAGAGAGAAGTTAGTTGTTTTTGTAGCCGTGGGATTTGAAACCACAGCGCCGCTGATTGCGGTGACAGTTAAACTAGCGAGGTTAAGAGGACTTGATAATCTATTCTTTCTGACAGCACTAAAACGCATTGAACCGGCTATCCGCTTTATTCTACAGGACGAAAGAAATAAAATTAATGCTATGATTTGTCCCGGTCATGTGGCATCAATCATAGGAGCAGAACATTTCAGATTTATCACTGAGGAATTTGGTATTCCTGCAGTAGTATGCGGTTTTGAAGATCTAGATATCGCGGTAGGAATATGTTTACTTTTTGAGCAGCTTACCGGAAAAAGGCATAAAGAATTTGTAAATTTGTATAAGCGGTGTGTTAGTTCTACTGGTAATACAGTAGCCCAACAAATGATAAATGAAGTATTTGAT
>JAAYLF010000027.1 GCA_012522035.1 Clostridiaceae bacterium | reverse complement strand
TATGAGTATAACTACAGGGTTGTCGGAACAAACAGGGATGATGCGGTGATTGAGGCTTTACCCCAATATGATGTTTTGGAAACAGAACCTTTTGATGTTATCAGCAAAAGAGTGTTTTTGTATATGAGATTTGGCAAGCCCCCGATTTTGAGAATTCCCCAGGCCATTCTTGTGTTCTTGTTCTTTGTTTCCGGTTTGTTTGTCATAATCAAAGCGGAAGAGCTTTGGTACATTGTGGGCAGAAGAAGCAAGGAAGAGATACCAAAATGGGAAGATTTGAATCCTTACAAGTATGCAGGTGGCGCCATTATCGGCCTTGCAGCTCTGTTGCTTATAATTTTCATCATAGTTTAGATATTCTTTATAAAACAGTTATAAATATTTGCACAAAACAAGGTAATATGTGAGTGTGAATATTTATGTAATGGGTGTTTGTTTGTGACTATAAAAAAGAAGATTCTTCTATCAAATATTACAATGCTGCTTTTGCTGCTCACGCTGGTGTTGGTTATAACTTTCTATATCATACGTGTCTTTATAAACGACTATGACACGTATGAAATTGAAAGTGTCAAATTCAGATCTGACGACAGTATCTCAGTATATGAGCTTCAGTCTGTTTTCAACAACTTGATGAAAATGACCAAGGAAACAGATGGCAATATTAAAAAATCCAAGTATTTTTCTATCGTTAGTGAGCTGCTGGACAAATCAGGAACGCTGGTAGAGATAAAAGTGGACAATGTGACGACATACCGCACTGAAGGCTACGATAATGACGATATTTACAGAATTGCCTGTAACCTGACTGCTGCGGACGTCAACGACCATACTGCTGTCATGTACTCCGACACATCGAGTTTCGTATACAGAACGGATTTGGCTTTGGATGACGGCAAGGTGGCGGAAATATTGCTTGTAAATGAAAAGGTGGGAACAAGGGAACTTTTGAAGGACAATGACAAGTTTCAGGCTGACAGGATTAGAAGGCTCAAGGATTCCATCCTTTCCATTTCATTTATCGGTACAATAATAATTATTATCCTTAATATGATAATAGTTGCCATGGTGTCAAACAGCATTACAAAGTCCTTGTACAAACTGAAGGATGGTGCAAGGATGATAGCAGAGGGCAATCTGGATTTTGAGATTGAGGATGACTCCAACGATGAGGTTACAGAAGTCATACAAACCTTTGATTTTATGAGAAGAAAGCTGTATGAGTCCACGATGAACCAGCGCAGGCAGGAAGAGCACAAGAAAGAGATGATAGCAGGAATTTCCCATGACTTGCGTACACCACTAACTTCTATAAAAGGGTACGTTGCCGGACTCATTGATGGAATTGCTGACAGTCCTGAAAAGCAACAGCAGTATCTTACCACCATATACAATACGGCAGAGGAAATGGGCAATCTGGTTGATGAACTGTTCCTGTTTTCAAAGCTTGATCTTGACAGAGTTGCCTTTAACTTTGAGAAGACTGATATTGTTGAGTATCTGAGTTTTTGCTGTGATGATCTTATGTTCAGTCTGGAAAAACGGAATGTGGTACTTACATTTACTAACCTAATAAAAGGAAAGGTTTATGTCGACATTGACAAGAACCAGTTCAGCAGGGTTCTTCTTAACATTGCAGACAATACTGCAAAGTACAAGGTTAATGAAATAGGAAGGCTTGACATATCGGTTGAAAAAGAAGATGATATTGTTAGAATAGAATTGAAGGATGATGGAGTGGGAGTACCCGCTCATGATACAGAAAAAATATTTGATTCCTTCTACAGAAATGATCCTGCAAGAACCAATCCTGTAAGTGGAAGCGGCCTTGGACTTGCGATAGCAAGGCAAATAATCGAGGCGCATAATGGTAAGATATATGCAAGAAGCAATGTAGGTGAAGGACTTACGATTATAATTGAGTTGAAAATTATTGATAACGGCAACAAGGAGGGGATTGAATGAAAAAAGTTCTTATAGTAGAAGATGATAAGAATATTGCATCTTTGGAGAGAGACTATCTGGAAGCCAATGGGTTTGAAACGGATATAGAGCTTACAGGCGAAGGTGGTCTGAAAAAAGCGCTTGAAAATGATTATGATTTGATAATACTGGATATAATGCTGCCTGGCATTGACGGTTTTGAAATATGCAGGATAATTAGAAGGGACAAGGATACTCCAATTTTGTTTGTATCGGCAAAGAAGGACGATATAGACAAGATTAGGGGACTGGGTCTTGGAGCCGATGACTATATTGTAAAGCCCTTTAGCCCCAGTGAGCTTGTGGCAAGAGTGAAAGCCCATATCAACAGATACGAACGCCTCAGCAGCAAGCAGCAGGACAAGTCTGAAGTTATTGAGGTTGGAGAACTTAGAATTGATGTGAAGGCAAGGCGTGTTTTCAAGAATGATGAGGAAGTGTTTTTGGCAAACAAGGAATTCGATCTTCTTTTGTTTCTGGCCATGAATCCCAACGTGGTATTCTCAAAGGATGCCTTGTTTGACAAGATATGGGGCTTTGATTCAATGGGCGAAACTTCAACCGTAACTGTGCATATTAACAGATTGAGAGACAAGATTGAAACAGATACACAAAAGCCCAGGTATATTGAGACTGTTTGGGGAGCAGGATACAGATTTAATTTACAATAAAATGTTGTTTGGTTTTATTTTTTGTGTTACAATTAGCACTGAATACATAAAGGGAGTCTCTCAATGCACAAATATTCAGTGAAATTGGAAAAAATAATTGAAGAATTTCAACTTAAGGTTCTTTGCTGCGAGGATCAGGTCAAAAATATTGAGATTGAAACAAAAGATATCAACAGGCCTGGTCTTGAACTTGCAGGATATACAAACCATTTTTCCAACGACAGAATCCAGCTTATAGGAATGGTTGAATATTCATATTTAAAGGACCTTTCCCTGCAGACAAGAAAGAAAAAATTAGACAAGCTCTTTTCAGAAGGCTTTCCGTGCCTGATTGTGGCAAGGGGCCTTGAAGTTTTTTCTGAGATGATTCAAATTGCAAAGAAATACAATATTCCAGTCATGAGTCACCATGAAGTCACCACGGAACTGTTCAGTTCCCTGAACAGGTACCTTTCCGTGCAGCTGGCACCAAGACAAACCCTGCATGCAGGTCTTGTAGAGGTGTATGGTGAAGGTGTTCTCATTATGGGTGAAAGCGGTGTTGGCAAGAGTGAAACAGCCCTTGAACTCGTAAAAAGAGGTCATCGTCTTGTTGCGGACGACGTAGTGGAGGTTAGGAGGGTTTCCAACAAAACGCTGGTTGGTTCGGCTCCTGAGACCATAAGGCATTTGATAGAGATTCGCGGTCTTGGTTTTATCGATATTAGAAGACTGTACGGAATAGGTTCTGTAAAGATAACTGAGAACATAAAACTGGTGGTCAAGCTGGAAAACTGGCAAAAAGGAAAGGAATATGACAGGGTAGGAATAACGGATCAATATACGAATATATTAGGGATAGAAGTGCCTTCACTTACAATCCCGGTAAGGCCTGGACGAAATCTTGCAGTCATAGTTGAAGTAGCCGCCATGAACAACAGACAGAAGGATTTTGGCTACAATGCTGCAAAAGAGCTTGAATCCAGGGCTTTTGGAAATCCGGATGAGAATTTGGGAAGTGTGAGAAAGATTGATCCATGGAAGTGAAAAAGTGAACATTTTGTTTAAAGATAACTTGTTTAATATCGATGATATTGATATCAAGGAAAATGAGCCGATGAAAGACCACACTACATTTAGAATTGGTGGTCCTGCAAGATATTTTGTAACTGTGTACAATACCGGCTCATTACTTAAAGTTTTAAAGACATGCATTGAACATGGAGTTAAATATATGGTTGTTGGAAACGGCAGTAATCTTTTGGTTTCGTGCAGGGGTTATGATGGTGTAGTCATAAAACCGGAAGGAGAGTTTCAAAACATATCCGTTGATGGCGACAGGCTCACTGCCGGGAGCGGTGTTTTGTTACCGAGACTGGCAAAGACGGCGCTGGAATACTCTTTGAAGGGTTTGGAGTTTGCATCCGGGATACCTGGTTCTGTAGGAGGAGGCATTTTGATGAATGCCGGCGCATACGATGGGGAGATTAGGTGTGTGTGTGCAAAAAGCAGATATGTGGATGTAAACAGACTTGCAAGTATGGATTATGACAGAATAAATGAAGCGGTTTGTGAGAGAGAAAACAAGGACTTGATGTTTGATTATAGAATGAGTATTTTTCAGAAAACTGGAGACATTATTCTAGATGGAACCTTTCATCTGGAAAAGGTGGAAGACAAAAGCATAATTGAAGAAAAAATGAAAGATCTCAATGAAAGAAGAAGGTTAAAGCAGCCACTTGAGTATCCAAGTGCAGGAAGTACCTTCAAAAGACCAAGAGGCCATTACGCTGCAAAACTTATTGAGGAATGCGGCCTTAAGGGATATAGCTGTGGAGATGCCCAGGTTTCTGAAAAACACAGTGGATTTGTAATAAATCGCGGAAATGCATCTTTTGACGATGTTGTAAAAGTTATTGAGCATGTCAAGGATGTAGTGTATAATATGACAGGAGTTATTTTGGAACCAGAAGTAAAAATTATATGGTAATAAATATTAAATAGAAAGTGGTATAGCATTTGAAAGTATTAATTGTTACAGGAATGTCCGGTGCGGGAAGTACACAAGCTACAAAATGTCTTGAAGATCTGGGATACTTTTGCATAGATAACATGCCTCCGATGCTGTTACCGAAATTTGGCGAGTTGTATTTGATGAATGAGATGAAAACAGACAAACTTGCCCTTGTAATGGACGTAAGAAGCGGAGACTTTTTCAACGATCTTATTACTTTCATGGATGACATGAAGAAAGCAAATGTGGATGTATCCATTTTGTTTTTGGATTGTTCGGATGAGGTGTTGATTAACAGATACAAGGAGAACAGAAGACTGCATCCTCTTGCCCAATCAGGAAACAATCTAGAAGGAATAAGGTTGGAAAGGCAGAGGCTTTCTCCTTTAAAGGGACAATCCGATCATGTTATTGACACAACCAATTTTTCTGTCTGGGATCTTAAGAACAAAATGATTGAATTGTTCAAGGATGACTCCAGTCAGACGGATCTTATTGTTCATGTGGTTTCTTTTGGATACAAAAATGGGCTGCCGATTGCGTGTGATCTTTTGTTCGATGTCAGATTCATATCCAATCCGTTTTACGTTCCCGAGTTGAGACATTACACCGGAAACGATGAGAGGGTAAAAGATTATGTTCTCGGAGCAGATGAGACAAAGGAGTTTTTGAAAAAGCTTTTTGACTTGCTTCAGTTTTTGCTTCCTCTTTACCAGTTGGAAGGAAAGCAGGCATTGACCATTGGAATAGGTTGCACTGGAGGCAAACATAGAAGTGTTGCAATTGCAAATGAACTTGTAAAGCAATTAAAGGTGCTTGGGTACAGGATTTCATTGGAGCATAGGGACATAGGCAAGTGAAAGGTGATGGAATGGAAGATGTGATTTACATTTTTGGCCATAAAAAACCGGATACGGACTCAATCTGCGCAGCAATAGCATATGCGGACCTGAAGAGAAAACTTGGGTACAATGCTGTGGCTTGCAGATTGGGAGAGATAAACGAGGAAACAAGGTTTATTCTCGATTATTTTGATGTTCCGGTGCCCAAGTATTTGAATAATGTAAAGACGCAAGTTAGCGACCTTGAAATAGATTTGGTGGACAATCTGTCCTACGACATTTCAATAAAGATTGCATGGAGCAAAATGCAGGAGACAAGAATAAAGTCTTATCCTGTTGTGGATGAGAATGAAAAGCTTATTGGAATTGTCTCCTTGTCAAATATAACAGGCAAGTACATGGATGCTCATGACTTTAACAGCCTGGCTGCGTGCAATACAAAAATAGATAATATACTCGAAACCATAGGCGGAGTTATTGTAGGAGGAAAAAGGGAGTATTACAATGCACCCGGCAAGATTGTTATAGCTGCAAACTCGCCTGATGGTTATGGAGATTATATAGAAAGTGGTGATATAGTTATCACAGGAAACAGGGTTGATTCACAAAAGGAAGCCCTTAGACTTGGAGCCAATACGCTCATTCTGACATGTGGTTCCATGCCCTGTGAAGAGATTCAAAGGATTGCAGAGGAGAAAAAGGCAGTAGTAATAAAGACTTTGTATGATACCTTTACTACAGCCAGATTGATCAACCAAAGCATCCCGGTTGGTTCAATCATGACAGGAGACAAGGGGGATGCCATAGTTAAGTTCCACATAGACGACTATGTTGATGATGTAAGGGAGCGAATGCTCAAACACAGGCACAGCAGTTATCCTGTTGTGGACTCGGAAGGTCATGTGGTTGGTTTGATTTCAAGATATCACCTGATTTCTCAAAAGAAAAAGCGTGTGATTCTGCTTGATCACAATGAAAAATCACAAACTGTAAATGGAATAGAGGAAGCAGAGATTCTTGAAATTATTGATCACCACAAACTGGGCGACCTTACAACAGCAAGACCAATATTATTTATGAACGAGCCTGTGGGAAGTACATCCACCATCATAGCCAATCTGTTTGTGAAAAACGGCAAAAGGCCATCCAGTAAAATAGCTGGAATTTTATGTGCGGCAATAGTGTCCGACACATTAAAGTTTCAGTCTTCGACTTCAACCGTCAGGGATTACCAAACAGCTCAAAAACTTGCCTCAATTGCAGGTATTGATATTGATGAGTTTGCCACTGAAATGTTCAAGGCGGGAACAGCTGTTGGAGTTAAAACTCCTGAAGAGATATTCAATCAGGATTTCAAACGCTATACTTTACATGGTTACGAGATTGGTGTCGGCCAGGTTACTGTATATGAGCATGAAAAAATACTGAAAATAAAGTCGGATCTGATTGATTATATGAATAAAAAGGCTGAGAATGATGACTATGCGCTTTTGGTTATGATGATTACTGATTTGAATAACAAAACCACGGAGCTGCAGTTGTCCGGAAGGATAGCTGAATCAGTGGCAGAAGAGCTGGGGATTGATACTGATGCAAAGAATGTTATATATTCTTCAATAATGTCAAGAAAAAAAGATGTTATACCATTAATTGCATCTGCTATTGAGAAAATGGAATTATGAGTAACAAATAGTTAATAATCAGTTTACATAAAGGCTAGTTGACTAAGCCGTGGTAAACTGATACAATTAAATTGCTAAATATGAATTTGGAGGGATTTTAGGTGCGCATTAATAAGATAGTTAAGTCTAGTGTTCTTATATGCCTGATTATAGTTATTTTGACAGCTGTTGGATGCGGCAGCAAAGTATACCAGGATCCAGGTCCTAAACTGGATAACCAAGTAAAAAACATCAGATATTACTTCCAACAGGGATACAGAGATGATTGGGAGGCAAACTTTGACCCAAGCGAATATGCACTAGATGCCAGATACGAGCTGCTTTTAGAAATGTGGCCAGCCGAAGCAAAGGGAGATGCTTTGTACAGCATATATACTGGCGATACAGGACTATTACTTACTACTGTTCTTGAGACAACAGAAAAGATGATGGACCCGGAACAGGATCTCTATTTCAACAAGAGATTTATTAGGGATGAGAAGGAAAGAGAGAATTTCCAGTTCACATCCGATAACACATTGGCTATTTACAATAAACTGCAGTACCAACACGTAAGCTATTCTTTTACTCAAGATGGTGTTGAATGGGTTGGCGACTTCTATGTTACAATGAAGGGTTCAAAGTACTATGTCATTGTATGGGAGCGCAAAGCTGAAATTAAGGACAAATACCATGATCAGTTTATAGAGTCCATCAGCGACTATAGATTTATTGGTTTCGAAGACGAAAATTAATATGGGTATTGTATAACAAACCAACCGACTCCAGATGGGTCGGTTTTTTTTTTGGAAAATTTTTTTATTGGCATGTAATTTTCTTCTAAAATGTGTAAATACTCTATATGTCATGAAAACATATTGGAGGTATAAAACATGTCAATAAAAACAAAATTGCTTGCATTTCTGCTAATGTTTGTAGTTGTAATAACTGTATTTGTCAACTACTCTTCAGGAAGCAATGATGAAGAGAATTTTGATGTGAAGAATGGCATAGTAACAGTTGATAATTTGAGTCTGAGATGTGGTCCTGGCACTGAATTCGACGTGGTAGGCTCGCTGCAGAAAAACCAGGATGTCATTGTATACGCATCTCTTGACGGATGGTATATAGTTCAGGACCCTGTTACAAACAAGGTTGGATGTGTAAAAGCGGAATACATTACATTCGAGAATTCACCCCAGGAGACAGGGGATGACGGAGATACCGAGACCAATATAGGGCTTGATTATGAGTCCGAAGTATTATTGGATCTGGTCAATGAACTAAGAAGAGCTAACGGTGTGCCTGAGCTTAAGTACAATGCGGAATTATCCAGAGTGGCGTACGACAAGGCAAGAGACATGGTAGAGAAGAACTATTTCTCACATCAAGCAGTATCATACGGTTCTCCTTTTGAAATGATGAAATGCTATGGCATAATATTCACAAAAGCAGCAGAGAATATCGCCGGCAATCAGACTGTTGAAGGTGCATTCTATGCCTGGACATCCTCTGAAGACCACAAGGCGAACATTCTGAATGAAGAGTACACTGACACAGGTATTGGTATTTATCAGAGTCCTGTGTACGGAAAGATTGTAGTACAGATGTTTATAAAACAATAAAAAAAGAGGACATGAACCAGATTTGGTCCATGTCCTTTTTTTATTTGTCATATCAATTCTATATTATATTTCTTTGCTTTTTCCTGATACTCTTTTGGTAGTTTTCTGTCGCATATCAGAACATCAATGTCGCTGAAATCACATACGGTAAACAGAAGGTTCTTTTCTATTTTGCTTGAATCTATCAGCATAATGGATTTGTTTGCTTTTTTTACAACATGTCTTTTTAGTTCCGCTTCATATATGTTTGCAACGGAAAAGCCTGATTCAAGCGAGAATGCAGATGCAGACATGAATGCAATTTCTATGTTTACCTTGTTTATAAAATCCAAGGCAATGGGTCCTGATACGGACAAGGTGTACTTGTTCACTGTTCCTCCTGGCATCATTACTGATGCAGAGGTATTGGACACCAGTTTTTGTGCTATGTTGGCACCTGTGGTGATTATATTGTAGCTGTCATCCGGCAAAATACAAGCAAGACTCATGATCGTGCTTCCTGAGTCGAAGAACATGGAGCAGTCCCTGTTGACAAATCTTAGGGCCTTTTCTGCAATTATTTTCTTTTCTTCCATGTTTTCGCGGGCACGCCTTGAGTATTCGTCTTCCTCACCAGCAGGTGATGCTGCAAGCCTTTTCAAGCTGACAGCACCACCGCGGGTTCTAAGAATGTATCCTTCGCTTTCAAGGAGTGCCAGGTCACGACGAATTGTCATGACCGACACGCCTGAAATCATATCGCTGATTTCCTGTATGGATACATCTCCTTTGTCTTCTATAAAGTTCAGAATTGTATTTTGCCTTTCATTCAACAACCTAGACACCCTTCTTGGATATTCTTATTCTCTCCCCTGTAGTGAAGTTAACACCTGGAGTAGGTACATGACCCTTTAATGGCAGAATTTTTTCATTGATCGCATCAAGGATCCATGATGGCTGCGGGAAGAAGAACTGCTCGTACTCGTGAGCTGGTGTTATCCAGTTCTTTGAGCCAACTACAACAGGAGGAGCATCAAGATAATCAAATGCCATCTCGCTGATGTTCTGTGCTATGTCATTCAGATATGAACCGCGCTGCACTGCATCGCTGGCAAGTACTATGCGGCCAGTCTTCTTGACGGACTCAAGTACTTTTTCGTAGTTGAAAGGAACGAGAGTTCTTGCGTCAATAACTTCAGCTGAGAGTCCATACTTCTCTTCGAGCATCTTTGCAGCCTCAAGAGCAGTGTATAGAGTAGCTCCAACTGTAAGTATTGTGATGTCGCTTCCTGCCTTCTTGATGTCAGGCTCGCCAAATGGAATTTCGTAGTATCCTTCTGGTACTCCGCCTTCGTGGAACATCTCGCCTATATCGTAGATTCTCTGGCTTTCAAAGACTACTACTGGATCTGTTCCGCACAGAGCGCTATTCATGAGACCTTTAGCATCATATGGAGTAGCGGGGAAGACAACCTTCAGTCCTGGAATGTGAGCGCACAATGAAGTCCAATCCTGTGAGTGCTGTGCACCGTATTTCGAACCAACGGACACTCTAAGTACTACAGGCATCTTCAATACTCCAGCACTCATTGCCTGCCACTTTGACATCTGGTTGAAGATTTCGTCTCCTGCACATCCTAAAAAGTCAGCGTACATAAGCTCTACAAGAGCACGGCCTCCGCTGAGAGCGTAGCCAACCGCTGAACCTACGATTGCAGCCTCGGAAATAGGGGAGTTGAACAGTCTGTGGTATGGAAGTGACTCGGTAAGTCCTCTGTACACAGCAACAGCTCCGCCCCAGTCTCTGTTTTCCTCACCATATGCAACCAAGGTTGGGTCGGTGTAGAACTTCACTATAATTGACTCGAACAATGCATCCCTGAGCTGGAATACTCTGTTCTTGGATACAGGTTTGCCATCCTTGTCGAAAGCAAATCTTTCTTTCTTCTGAAGCTGCTTGACACGTGGATTCTCTTCAAGCGGCATCAATACTTCCGGCTCTCTGTCTTCCATCTTCTCGATGCGCTCGTTGGAGAACATAAGGTCTTCTATAGCGCGTGGATTCTTTACAAGATCCATGCGAGGTGAAACCTTTTCGTCCACTGCCATGGCAGTAAGTTTTGTAATCAATGCAGTTACCTGCTCGTTGATTTCGTTGAACTGGTCTTCCGTAGCAACCTTTGCAGCAATCAGCTTGTTCTTGTATTCGTCGATAGCATTTGCCTCGATCCAAGCTTCGATTTCTTCCTTGCTTCTGTAGCTGGATGCATCGGAAGGTGAGTGTCCGGATACTCTGTAGGTAAGTGTATCGAGGAGTACTGGACCTCTCTTCTCTTCGAGTATCTTCTTCTTTCTTCTTATAGCGTCGATTACTGCCAGTGGGTTGTAACCGTCAACACGCTCTGCATGCATCATGTCTGGATTTACGCCAGCGCCAAATCTTGCAAGTATTCCTTGTCCCATGGTTTCTCCGCTGGTCTGTCCGCCCATACCATACTGGTTGTTGAAGAAGTTGAATATGATGGGCAGTCCGCCGTTCATATCGCCTTCCCAAAGCTTGGTGAACTGATCCATTGTTGCAAAGCACATTGCTTCCCAAACAGGACCTCTGCCTAGGGATGCGTCGCCTATGTTCGCAATAACGATACCGTTCTTTCTGTTTACTTTCTTGAACAAAGCGCTTCCTGTTGCAATTGTTGCGCTTCCGCCAACTATGGCGTTGTTTGGATAAATGCCAAACGGTGTGAAGAATGCGTGCATTGAACCGCCAAGACCTCTGTGGAAACCGGTATCGCGGGCAAAAATTTCTGCAAGGGTACCATAGATAAGGAAGTCTGTAGCCAGTTCCTTTACGCTCTTCTGATCTTTCTCAACTATTTTAAGTATTGCACCATCAAAGTAGCTTTCCATTATTTCCATGAGCTTTTTGTCGTCCAGCTGATGGATGGCTGAAAGACCTTTTGCAAGGATTTCACCGTGGCTTCTGTGGGAACCGAAGATGAAATCATCAACTGTCAAAAGGTAAGCCTGACCAACTGCGGAAGCTTCCTGACCAATTGACAGATGGGCAGGTCCTGGATGGTTGTAGGCAATACCGTTGTATTCGCCGGTGGTCTTAATACTGTTTATCATACCCTCGAATTCATTTATAATCTTCATGTGGGTATAGATTCTAAGAAAATCTTCTGTTGTATAATTTTCTTTTTCCTCTTCAATTGATTTGTTGTATTGGTTTACAGGTATCTTACCAAACTCAATCCAACCGCTTTTTCTTACTTCTTTTGGATCAATAAATAGAGATTTAGGCATTTCATACACTCCTTTTATATTTAAAATTCAAATATTCCTTCTCTAATGACTTCACATACTGTTGGGTGAGGGAATACGATTTCCTTGATGTCGTCAATGCGCATCTGGGTTTCAATCATTATTCCAGCACCGTAAATTATTTCTGATGAATAATTTCCTATCATGTGAACGCCAATTACATTTCTATACTTCTTGTCAATGAGTATCTTGATGATGCCGTCGCCGCCTTCGTTTTCGGCCACGTATCTGCCTGAATACATCATTGAAAGCTTGACAACTTCAAAGTCAATTCCCTTGGCTTTTGCAGTTTCTTCAGTTTCGCCAACTGCTGCTACCTCTGGGTTGGTGTAGATAACGGATGGGATTGCGTTGTAGCGCATGATATCCTTCTTGCCAAGGATGTCGTTCAAGGCAACTTCGGTTTCCCTGTAAGCGGTGTGTGCCAGCATGGATTTGCCGTTGACGTCGCCAGCTGCGTATACACCAGCAATATTTGTTCTGCTGCGCTCATCTGTTATAATTCTGCCTCTGTCAACCTCAACGCCTATGGTTTCAAGACCAAGACCATCGGTGAAAGCTCTTCTTCCGATGCTGAGAAGCACCTTGTCACAAGGAACCTCGTAGGATTGGCCATCCTTTTCATATACTACCTTGCCAGCCTTGACTTCGGTTACCCTGCAGCCTAAGTTGAAAGTAATACCTTTTTTCTGGTAGTTCTTTAGAAGGATTTCGGATATCTCCCTGTCCATAGGGCCTGCAATCTTGTTCATCATTTCAACCACGGTTACTTTGGAACCTGCTGAGTTGAAATATGAGGCCATTTCAAGTCCTATGACTCCGCCGCCTACGATGCACAATTCCTTTGGTACTTCCGCAAGGTCCAGAATCTCTCTGTTTGTGAGGACAAAGCCTGATTCAAGACCTTCCTTGACACCTGGAATAGGGGGTACTACGGGAACGGAACCTGTAGCAATAAGGAGTCTTTTTCCGGTGTAGACATCATCGCCAGCCTTTACTGTAAATCCGTCAGAATTTCTGCCGGTGATGGTGCCTTCCTTCATGACAACGGTTACCTTGTTCTTTTTGAGTGAAGAATTGATACCGCCAACAAGAGTCCTTACCACCTTGTTCTTTCTCTTTATTACATAATCATGGTCGAGTTTGAGTTCCTTGGCTGTAACTCCATATTTTTCTCCATGGGCAACTCCGTCATAGAGTTTTGCAGAGTAGAGAAGGGCTTTTGAAGGAATACAGCCTTCGTTCAGACAAACTCCGCCAATGAATCTTTTTTCAACAAGCAGAACCTTAAGGCCTTCCTTGCCCGCACGCTCTGCTGCCAGATAACCGGCAGGTCCGCCACCTATAACTATCAAATCATAAACCATATATCACACCTCATTTATTTTGCTAGTAAAATTGTAAAGTTCTCAAGGTTCCTGCAAAGCTCCTGCAAGAATCTTGCTGCAGGTGCTCCGTCCAGTGCCCTGTGGTCAAAGGTAAGTGACAATGTCATTGACTGATACATCTTCATTTCGCCATTGACATTCTTGACCCTTGTCTCGAGGGTGTTGACTCCCAATATGCAAGTCTGTGGTGGGTTGATTACAGGTGTAAAGGACTCGATGCCCAAAGTACCAAGATTGGTTATTGTAATTGTACCACCTTGGAGCAAATCGGGATTTATATTTCCGCTTTGCGCCATCTGCGCAATTGATTTTGCCTCTTTTGAAATCTCGTTAAGAGACTTTCTTTCTGCATTGAACAGGGTTGGAACCATAAGTCCTCTAGGTGTATCCACTGCAACACCGAGATTAACGGTATTGAAGTATCTCATCTTGTCATCAAGGAAATGAGCATTGCAATCCCTGTGGTTGAGTACTGTTCTGGACACTGCATAAAGAATAATGTCGTTTATTGAACTGTTTTCCAGATCAAGCTTGTCCTTGTTGGCCTTGACCTGTATTCTGAACTCCATAATGTTCGTAGCATCGAATGAAGCATTCAGTGTAA
This sequence comes from Clostridiaceae bacterium, assembly GCA_012522035.1. GTDB lineage: Bacteria > Bacillota > Clostridia > UBA1212 > DUPL01 > DUPL01. The sequence goes on along the minus strand of JAAYLF010000027.1, from coordinate 57 downwards.
GTTGGGCCATGCTGGACAAGGAGTGATGCATTGCTTTTGCAATTACCTTCCTAATAT
>JAAYLF010000253.1 GCA_012522035.1 Clostridiaceae bacterium | reverse complement strand
TTTTTAATCTGGTCGAAACCTACGGCGGTTCCAAAACGGATGAAAATTTAAAAAGCATTATACTCAACCTTCATTCCTTCATACAAAGTTTTCCCTATCCTTTTGAATGGCTTGATGAGCAGAAAAAGTTATTGAATCCAAAAAGATACAGTGACTTTGGAGAAACCATATGGGGTAAGCAAGCTTTGGACTACCTTGAAATCACCCTGGAAAGTCTTTTGGCAGAAGCAAAGCGAACAAGGGCAATTGCTACGGATTTTTGTGTTCACGGTTACCTCCAAGCACTAGAAAAGGATGTTGAAATGCTGCAGTATTTGCGCAGCATGTGCCAAAATGCTTCCTGGGAGGAAGCGTATGAGGCGATGAATTCTTTTTCATTTGTCAGACTCGGAAGAGTGGGGAAGGAAGAAGACAAGCAAGCGGCGGAAATTATAAAGAAGAGAAGGGACACGCTGAAAAAGGAGCTGTCCAAGCTTGCAAATGAAATATTTGGCTACTCAAAGGATGCGGCCATGAAAGACATGGAGCTTGTGCACAATGACATGCGCAGGCTTGTTTGGCTTGTCAAGTATTTTCATATTAAGTTTCAAAAAGCCAAGATGGAAAGAAAAATATTTGACTTTTCCGATATGGAACATATCGCACTTAACATACTTGCCAAAAAAGAGAATGGCAAAATAGTTCCGACAGAGGTTGCCTTGAAGCTGAGAGAGAAGTTTGAGGAAATCTACATAGATGAGTATCAGGATACCAATCTGACCCAGGAGACCATTCTGCAGGTTATAGCCAGAGGGAATAATGTTTTCCATGTGGGAGACGTAAAGCAGAGCATTTACAGTTTCAGACAGGCGCGTCCTGATTTGTTCTTGGGTAAATATTACGATTACAGTGTCAATACGGAGAACAACAAGCTTGTCAGGATGTATAAAAACTTCAGAAGCAGACGAGATGTGGTGGGCAGTGTAAACTATATCTTCAGCAGGATTATGAATGAAAAGACTGCTGAGATGGACTATGTGGAGAGCGAGTACTTGAACTATGGTGCCACATATTACGATGACGCTTACAACTCCGAATGCGAGCTTTTGGTAGTTGAAAACAAGGACTCTGCCAAAGAGAATACTTATCTTGAAGCCATGCTGATAGCAAACAGAATCAAAAAGCTCTTTGAGGATGATTTCATGGTCTATGACAAGCATGAAAAGACCATGCGGAAGATTCAATACAAGGATATTGTCATACTGATGAGGTCGGTTTCAGATAAGGCAGACATATTCAGGCAAGTGTTTGCAAGCTATGGCATACCTTTGTACTACGAAGGCAAAGGTGGATTCTTTGCCAGTCTTGAAATAAGTGTTGTTCTGGCTTTCTTGAGCATAATTGACAATCCTCTTCAGGACATACCCCTCATAACAGTTTTGCGTTCTCCCATGTTTGAGTTTTCTGATGCAGAAATATCTTTGATCCGGCTCCATAAAAAGGATTGCATGTTTTATGATGCCCTTTTGGAGTATGCGGAATCGGGATACGCTGAATCGTTGAAGGAGAAAATAAATGAGTTTTTGAATGTTCTTGGAATGTTGAGAGACAAAAGCGTCATATCCTCAACTGCTGAACTCATTTGGGACATTGTCACCATTACAGGATATTATACTTATGTGGGGCTTGCGGAGGAAGGTCAGAGAAAGCAGGCAAATCTCAGACTGCTTTTTGATAAGGCTGCCAGCTTTGATGAAGGATCCCACAAGGGTATTTACAGATTCCTTAATTATATGAAGAACCTGAAGAAGAAAAAAGGCGACCTGACTGAGGCTTCTGCGATATGAGAGGGTATGGACGTAGTTCGAATCATGACCATACATAAGAGCAAAGGTCTTGAATTTCCTGTCGTGTTTATTGCAAACACCTCCCAGGAGTTTAATACCCAGGATGTTAAGGGGAGATTTGTAAGGCACAAGACTTTGGGTATTGGTCCTTCATGTTTTGACAAGGAAAACATGGTTGTTTATCCCACGGTCATGAAGGAGATTGTTGAAAGGCGCATAATGCTTGATAACAAGGCAGAGGAGATGAGAATCCTATACGTCGGCCTTACAAGAGCCAGGGAGAAATTGATTGTCACAGGCTGCATCAAGGAGAATTTTGATACCTGGATTAATGATCTCAGAATGAAATGCGACCTTGAAACCCTGACCCCTGTTAATTTCAGCATACTTCAGGCAAAAAGCCATCTGGAATGGATTGCAATGAGTCTTGCATACCATCATCTGAATGGCAGCAAGGATGAAAAGACTGCATGCGACTGGATTATACGATCGTATACGAAGGATGAAATTGAAATGGACAAGCTGCCTGATTTTGCAGCTTCTTTCGATGAGGAAGAAGACTATTTGGAGGATGACGTTGATGAGGAAATCTATGAAAAGGTTTCTGAAATTCTAGGGTATGAGTATCCTTATCAGACCTTGTCCACTGTTCCGTCAAAGATTTCGGTCACTGAAGTCAAGAGGCTTATGGAAGAAGACTTTGAAGACGAATTTGATTTGATGAACAGGGAAGTAGCGTTTAAAGACTTGCCTGATTTCATGGATGAGAAAGCAAAGGATGTGTCCCAATCCCTCAAGGGAACCTTGCTGCATGCCTGCTTGCAGCAGATCAATTTCAGTGATGTCAGGAGTATTGAAAGTGAGGAGGAGTCTTTAAGATATGTAGATGGCCTTATTGACAAAATGCTCAAAAACAGATTTATTACCGAAGTGCAGGCAAAAGCCATCGAAAGAAAACTGATTGCCCGGTTTATTCTTTCTCCTTTTGCAAAGAGAATCATGCATGCGGACAGGGTGGAAAGGGAAGTGCCTTTTACCATTGTCAAGAAGTGGGGAGACTTTATGGGCTCCAGGGATGAACATGCCGACAAAAATTTGGCTGTTCAGGGCATAATTGACTGCTATTTTGAAGAGGATGGAGAAATTGTGGTCGTGGACTTTAAAAGCGATTACATTCCCCGGAAAAACTTGAAGGAAGTAGTGGAAAACAGGTACAGAATACAGATAGATTTGTACAAGGAGGCACTTGAAAGAATAACTGGCATGAAGGTTAAGGAGTCGTATATTTATATGCTCAGATATGACGAAATTGTTTCCATGTAAAATATGTGTTAATGTATCGTTTATTTGTTAGATTTTTAACATTATACCATTGATATTAATTACCCATGATGATATAATACATATGTTTGCTAACTGTCAAGTTAGGCATTCTTTGTATGTGTAATAAATAGTGTTATATATTCAAAATTGGAGGGTTTAAAAGTATGGGAAGTAGTAGTTGTTCATGCAGTGTGGCAGATGAGAAGTTGCTAAAGCTGCAGAAGATTATCGAAGAGAACAGGAACAAAAAGGGCGCCCTTATCCATGTATTGCACGAAGCTCAGACGATATATGGTTATCTGCCAATTGAAGTTCAAAAAGTGGTCGCCGAGGGCATGGGTGTACCCCTTGCAGAAGTTTACGGGGTTGTGACTTTTTATGCGCAATTCTCTTTGAAACCAAAGGGACAATACAAAATATCCGTGTGTCTTGGTACTGCATGCTATGTCAAAGGTGCAAACCTTGTGCTTCAAAAGCTTGACGAGGAACTAGGCATATCCGTGGGCGATTGTACCAATGAGTTAAGGTTTTCGCCGGAAAGCTGCAGATGCATAGTTGCTTGCGGTCTTGCTCCGGTCATAACCATAAATGAGGATGTGTACGGCCGCCTGTCGCCAAATGATGTACCAAATATTCTTGCGAAATATAAGGAATGATTAAAATATGGAGGTGCTTTCTGTGAAGTCATTGGAAGAATTAAAAGCTATTAGGGAAAAGACCAAGGCTGAAATCAGCTTGAGAGATGATAAACATGATTACAGGATTGTAGTTGGCATGGCCACATGCGGAATAGCGGCTGGTGCACGTCCTGTAATGCACGCTTTTGTAGAAGAATTAAGCAAGAGAAAGCTGACAAATGCTGCTGTAACAATGACAGGCTGCATGGGCATGTGCCGTTTGGAGCCCATTGTTGAGGTAATAGATCAGGAAGGCAACAAGGTAACATACGTTAAAATGACACCGGAGAAGGCTGTCAGGGTTGTTACTGATCATATAGTAAATGGAAAGATTGTCACCGAGTACACCGTCGGTGCTGTTACCGATTAACTATTGAAGGAGGATAAGTAATGCAGATATATAGAGCACATGTGCTCATTTGTGGTGGAACCGGCTGCACTTCATCAGGTTCCATTGGATTGATGGATGAATTTGAAAAGTGCATAAAGGAAGCCAACATAGAAAATGAGATTAAGATTGTCAAGACAGGTTGTTTTGGTCTGTGTGCGGAAGGACCCATTGTGGTAATATATCCTGAAGGTTGCATGTACTGCAGGGTAACCAAGGAAGATATAATGGAGATAGTTGAGGAACATCTTGTAAAAGGTCGTATCGTAAAGAGACTTTTGGAAGGCGCTGACGCTCCAGAAGTGGATACCGATGCAGAGCAGACAGATTTCTTCAAGAAGCAGTTTAGAATTGCTCTTAGAAATTGCGGTAAGATAAATCCGGAGTCTATCGAAGAATACATAGCTGAGGATGGCTATATGGCTCTTGGCAAGGTTCTTACTGAAATGACCCCTGAAGATGTTATCCAAACAATCCTTGATTCAGGTTTGCGCGGCAGGGGTGGAGCTGGCTTCCCAACAGGAAGGAAATGGGAGTTTGCACGCAGAAGCGTATCAGATCAGAAATATGTATGCTGCAACGCCGACGAAGGCGACCCAGGAGCATTTATGGATAGAAGTATCCTTGAGGGCGACCCCCATGTAGTGCTTGAAGCTATGGCTATAGCTGGATATGCAATTGGTGCCAACAAGGGATATATTTATGTCAGAGCCGAATATCCAATAGCAGTTCAAAGACTCAAGACCGCAATCAAACAGGCTAAAGAGTATGGTCTGCTTGGAGACAATATTTTTGGAACCGATTTCTCATTTGATATAGAACTGGTACTTGGTGCTGGTGCCTTCGTTTGCGGAGAGGAAACTGCTCTTATGACAAGTATCGAAGGAATGCGTGGAGAGCCAAGACCAAGACCTCCATTCCCAGCTGTCAAAGGTTTGTGGCAAAAGCCTACAATTCTCAACAACGTTGAGACTTATGCCAACATTCCTGTAATCATCAACAAAGGACCTGAGTGGTTCAAGCAGATAGGTACTGAAAAGAGCAGAGGTACAAAGGTATTTGCAGTTGGTGGAAAGATAAAGAATACAGGTCTTGTGGAAATACCAATGGGTACAACTTTGAGGGAAGTTGTTTATGAAATTGGTGGAGGAATCCCAGGCGGCAAGAAGTTCAAGGCAGCTCAAACCGGCGGTCCATCCGGCGGATGCATACCAGCAAGCTTGATCGACACCCCAATTGATTACGATTCACTGATTAAGATCGGTTCAATGATGGGTTCGGGTGGACTTATTGTAATGGACGAGGATACATGCATGGTAGACATTGCAAAATTCTTCCTTGAGTTTACAGTTGAAGAGTCCTGTGGAAAGTGTCCTCCATGCAGAATCGGTACAAAGAGAATGTATGACATTCTTGAGAAAATAACAAATGGTAATGGTGAGCTTTCTGATATAGATGATTTGTATGAACTGGCAGAAGGCATTCAGTCAAGTGCCCTGTGCGGCCTTGGACAAACCGCACCAAATCCGATTCTTAGCACACTGCAATATTTCAAGGACGAATATATTGCGCATGTTGTTGAAAAGAGATGTCCTGCAGGCGTATGCAAATCGCTGCTTCGCTACAGAATCATTGCGGATAAGTGCAGAGGATGCAGCCTTTGTGCAAGACATTGTCCTGCAAATTGCATAAGCGGTGAAATCAAAAAGCCTTATGTAATAGACGAAAGCAAATGCATAAAGTGCGGAGTTTGCATGGAGAAATGCAAATTTGATGCGGTTGTCAGAGAGTAAAGGAGGAAAGAGGATTACACTATGAAAATGGTTAATATAACGATAGATGGCATAAATATGCAGGTGCCTGAAGGCACTACCATTCTGGAAGCTGCCAGACAAGCAAATATACGCATCCCAACGCTGTGCTTCCTGAAGGACATCAATGAAATTGGTGCCTGCAGAATGTGCGTTGTGGAAGTAAAAGGTGCAAGGGCTCTTCAGGCTGCATGTGTTTATCCTGTAGCGGAAGGTCTTGAAATCAAGACCAACTCCGACAAGGTAAGAAGAGCCAGAAAAGTTACTTTGGAGCTCATTCTCTCAAATCATGACAGAGAGTGCCTCACTTGTGTAAGGTCAAACAATTGTGAGCTTCAAAAGTTGTCAAAAGAATTGAATATTAGGGATATACGCTACAAGGGCGAACAAACAGAACATGATATAGATGATTTGTCTCTTTCAATTGTAAGGAACAACAACAAATGTATCCTTTGCAGAAGATGCGTGAGTGTATGCCAGAATGTCCAGACAGTAAGTGTTTTGGAGACTGTCAACAGAGGTTTCAATACCAAGATTGGTACTGCGTTTGACATACCTCTTGCCAACACGCCATGTGTCAACTGCGGACAGTGCATAGCAGTATGTCCTGTTGGCGCAATCTATGAGAAGAGCGATATCGAAAAAGTCTGGGATGCAATTAACGATCCTGACAAGTATGTTGTAGTGCAGACCGCTCCAGCTGTTAGAGTATCCATTGGTGAAGCTTTTGGCATGCCTCTGGGTTCCCGTCCAACTGGCAAGATGGTAACCGCTCTCAAGATGCTTGGTTTTGACAAGGTGTTTGATACGGATACAGCTGCTGACCTGACAATCATGGAGGAAGGTACAGAGCTTATGCATAGAATACAGAATGGCGGAAAACTGCCGCTCATTACTTCCTGCTGCCCTGGATGGATTAAGTTCTGCGAGCACAACTATCCTGATTTCCTTGACAATTTGTCAACCTGCAAATCACCTCACGAAATGTTTGGTGCGGTTCTTAAGACATACTATGCCAAGAAGATGAACATAGATCCAGCCAAGATGGTAGTTGTATCCATCATGCCATGTACAGCCAAGAAGTTTGAGGCAGGCAGACCAGAGCTTTCAGCCGCAGGATATCCTGATGTTGAATATGTTCTGACTACAAGAGAGCTTGCTCAAATGATTGATGAAGCTGGTATAGATTTCGTTAACCTTGAAGACAGCACCTTTGACGATCCTATTGGAGAAGCATCCGGTGCGGGAGTCATCTTCGGTGCTACAGGCGGCGTTATGGAAGCTGCTCTTCGTACAGTTGCTGACATCCTCAGCGGAGAGTCACTGCCTGTGGAAAAGATCGAGTACACCGAGGTAAGGGGTGTTGAAGGCATCAAGGAGGCCCAGATTGAAGTTGGTGGCAAAGTGATAAGGGCTTGTGTTGCTCATGGTCTTGGCAATGCGAGAGAGGTTCTTGACAGAATTCGTGCAGGTGAAGCTGAGTATGATTTCATTGAAATCATGGCGTGCCCAGGTGGATGTGTAAACGGTGGCGGACAGATTATCCAGCCTTCAGAAGTTAGAAGCTGGATTGACCTGATAGTTGAGAGAACCAAGGCAATTTATGCTGAAGACAGGTCAATGCCAATCAGAAAGTCCCATGAGAATCCATATATCAAGAAACTCTATGATGAGTATTATGGAGAACCTGGAAGCGAAAAGGCTCACCATGATCTGCATACAACCTATCAGCAGAGAGCTAACTATCCCCTTGATAACTAAGTGAAATTTTATGATAATATAAGGGCTGTAGCATGGTATCAAGCTACAACCCTATTTTACTATTGAGAGGAGAACTTATGCTTGTCAGAGATATTATAAAAACCCTGGATGCAGAGATTTTGACTGGCGAGGAGAATCTTGATCTTGATATTAAGTCAGGCTGCGGAGCTGATCTAATGAGCGATGTCATGGCATTTGTCAAGGACAATGTTATTCTGCTCACCGGCCTTATTAACGTACAGGGTGTAAGGACGGCTGAAATGATGGATATCAAGGTTATTTGTTTTGTTCGCGGCAAACAGCCCACTGAACAGATTATTGAACTTGCCAAATCAAAAGGCATTACCATACTATGTACAAAAAACCCCATGTTTATTGCCTGCGGTCTCTTGTACAAGGCAGGACTTACGGGACGGGGGGTATGGGATTGAGTGGGCAGAAAGTAACGCTGCGTTACACCATTGCTGCAGAAGATTTCATCTCAGCTGGAGAAGCCTCCAGCCATGTAAAAAAGACGCTCAACAAGCTGGGAATCAGCCATGAACTTGTAAAACGCTTTACAATTGCCATGTACGAAGCGGAAATAAATACGGTAATTCACGCAAATGGCGGAGAAGCATATGTTGAAATCACTCCTGAAAAGTTGATGGTTAGAATCTCCGACAATGGCCCCGGAATCTCTGATATTGAGAAAGCCATGATGGAAGGATGGTCCACAGCCCCGGAACATATTAGCGAAATGGGATTTGGAGCTGGCATGGGCTTGCCTAATATGAAAAGATATGCTGATGAGCTTGCTGTTGAAAGTGAAGTAGGTGTCGGTACTGTTGTAACGATTACCGTGTACCTGTCCTGAAGTGAGAGAAAAGGAGGTTGGGGATTGTGGATGACTATTATCACTCCGTTGTTCTTGATAATAAATTGTGCAAGGGTTGCACCAATTGCATAAAGAAATGCCCCACTGAAGCCATACGGGTCAGAGATGGAAAAGCCATGATAATAAATGAAAAGTGTATTGATTGCGGCGAGTGTCTGAGAATATGCCCTTACAAGGCAAAGATTGCACAAACAGACACTTGGGATGACTTGTCCAAATTCAAGTATAGAATTGCCCTGCCTGCACCTACTTTGTATATGCAGTTTGCAAATGCGCCTTCGAAGGAGCATGTAATAAAGGCTCTGCAAATGCTGGGTTATGATTATGTATATGAAGTGGCAAGAGGGGCGGAAATTGTAACGTCGATTACCAACAGGATTTTAAAGACTGAATCGTATCCAAGACCCATAATATCGTCCGCATGTCCTGCGGTGGTCAAGCTGGTTCAGTTAAACTACCCTAATTTGATACCCCATCTGCTTATGATAAAATCTCCAATGGAGATGGCTGCTATTAATGCAAGAAAGGAATTTTGCAAGGAACATAATGTTTCCCCTTCCGAAGTGGGAGTTTTCTTTATATCCCCATGTGCGGCTAAAATGACGGCTGTAAAATCTCCCATAGGAATATGCAAATCCAATGTGGATGGAGTTTTGTCAATCAAGACGGTTTACTTCAGGATGTTCAAACAGCTGGCAAAGATAAAGGATGAGGAGTTGCCGGACAGCAAACAAGCTGGATACAAGGGTGTCCGCTGGGCAGCAGACGGTGGAGAAGCCGTTGCTCTTAATACTGAAAAGATACTGGCTGTTGACGGAATTCATAATGTTATAAAAATATTTGAGGAACTTGAAAATGACAGCATTGAAGATGTTGATTTTATAGAAGCCTCTGCGTGTACGGGTGGATGTCTGGGCGGTCCGCTGGCTGTGGAGAACATGTTTGTTGCAACAGCGCGAACAAAAAAATTCAAAGACTCCCTGCCTTCCAATGGATTGCCAATAGAGGATTATGAAATGGAAGATTATGAGTTTGACTGCCCGATTATACATAAAGACGTGACAAAACTGGATACTGACATATCAGAGGCAATGAAAAAGTACGACAGGATGGTCAGCATATGTGAAGAGTTGCCTGCACTGGACTGCGGTGCTTGTGGAGCTCCAAGCTGCAAGGCTCTTGCTGAGGATATTGTAAGGGGAATTGCAGATATAACGGACTGCATATTCGTCCTTAGAAGAAAGGTAAGAAAACTTGCTGAAGAAATGATGGCCCTGGAAAGCAGAATGCCTCCTGTTATAGGAGAGGAGAATAAGAAGAAGGATGGAGATATATGAAGGTTAAAACTTTGGTTGAAGAGCTGGGAATGACTTTGATAACAGGCGATGGGGAAAAGGAAATAACGGGTATATATGCATGCGATCTCTTGAGCTGGGTTATATCTCACGCAAAGACCGGAGATCTGTGGGTGACTGTCATGAACAATGTCAATATTGTTGCAGTGGCTTCCCTGGCTGAAGTGGCTTGCATTGTTCTTGCAGAAGGCGTCACCGTTGATGAGCAGGTTGTAAACAAAGCCAGTGAAAATGGTGTGACTTTGCTTGGTTCCTCCATGCCAACTGCTGAGATAATTGTCAAAACAAGCAAATTGATATGAGAGTCTATGCGGATTTGCATATTCATACCGCCTTGTCACCATGTGCGGACGAAGATATGACACCGGGCAACATAGTTGCCATGGCATCTCTTGCCGGACTTGATGCGATTGCAATAACGGACCACAATATAGCTTTGAATGTGCGTCCAGCATTAAAGTATGGCAAAGAGTTTGATGTGCTTGTTATTCCTGGAATGGAGCTTGAAACCAGGGAAGAGGTGCATGTGGTTTGTCTCTTTGAAACCCTTGAACAAGTTCTTGCTTTTCAGGGTGTTGTACACAAGTCAATGATAAAATTTAAAAACAATTCCGATATATTTGGAAGACAGTATTTGTTTGACGAGGAAGATGAGATAATTGGCGAGTATGACGACATGCTTCTTTGTGCGACAAACATAGGAGTTGATGATGTATTCACATTGGCTGAAAGGTTTGGGGGAATAGCATATCCGGCCCATGTGGACAGGGACTCCTACAGTGTGTTTTCCCAATTGGCCTTCATGCCCATGGACTATCCATATAATTTTGTTGAAATATCCACTGAGTGCAAACCCGACATAATCGAAAAATATCCGGAACTAAAAAAATATAGCCTGCTAAAGGCATCGGACAGTCATGATTTGAAGCAAATAGACAGGCATGACATGTATCTAGAGTGTGATAGGCTTGATGCAAAAAGTGTGATTGAAGCTCTTAAGAATAATAGAATTGTATATGAAAGGATGGAAAAATGCTGAGAGATATTTCGCTGCACATAATGGATCTATGTGAAAATTCAATAAAGGCGCAGGCAAGCAGAATTGACATATTGATAAAAGCGGACGTTGCCAAGGATGAACTTATAATATGCATATCGGACAATGGCGTAGGTATGGACAGTGC
>JAAYLF010000252.1 GCA_012522035.1 Clostridiaceae bacterium | reverse complement strand
GTTTACATATACATCGCCAATTACCCTTCCCGTGTCCGTAAAGCAGCCCTTCAGTTCTCCAGGACAACCGGGGATTCCTTTGGTAATGTCAAGTATGGTGGCCTTGTACATTTCTCCCTTTGAGACCTCGAATATCCTTGCCGTGTTGTTGTCGGATATTCCATGCCCAAGAGCTCCAAAGAATCCTGTCTTCTTGTCATAAAAGGTAAGAGTTCCTATGCCTGCCGCACTATCCTTTATCCACAGTCCCAGACGCATTTTGCCGCTTTGACCGTCAATGCAGGTCTTGCTGACAATCTTCATTATGGTTCCCATTCTTTCTATGGTAAAGGTGTGCTCCTCCTTGTTGCTCTTCTCAATCAAAGAAATCAATTCATCACAGTCATTGACTTCCTTGCCGTTTATCTCAAGGATTCTGTCACCTATCCTGAAACCACTGTCCCTTCCCGGAGTTACATAGATGTTTTCCTTCGACAAAAACCCTATATATCCAGTCACCAAAATACCTCTGGACTTAAGCTTAATGCCAATGGGAGATCCACTGACGTATACTTTCCTGCCAGGCACCACATTTACTTCCAGATTTTTTATAGGTAGGACTCCGAAAGCTCTGGCTGTTGCTCCAATACCGTCCGCCGAGGCATTTACGGAAACAAAAGAGCTTGAATCAAGGTCACAACCTTCTACAATGGTCAGAGAGTCCGGCAATAAAAAAAAGTTAAAAATCAACAAAGCTGATATAAAGGGCAAAATCACGCCAAACAATATAACAGCTGTTTTTTTCTTTCGAGGCAAACCCATTAATTAACCTCCCCTGCTTTATTGTGGAAAACACATGTATATGTTTCACCATAAGCTATTATGTCCGGGGAGGTTTGTTTTAGACAATATAAATATTGCTATAGATAAATTTGCTTAGATGTATTCCTCTATCATTTTTCTGGCATGAGCTTTTGTTATCTCATTTTCTGCATTGCCGTCAAGCAGTCTTCCAACTTCTTCAACCTTTTCCTCAAAACCAAGAGTTTTTGCCTCTGTAACCGTCTTGTCCTTCACAGTTGTCTTGCTGATATAAACATTGTTGTCGGCAATGGCTGCAATCTGGGCAAGATGCGTAACACAAATAACCTGATGCTTTTTGGAAATAAGTTTCATTTTTTCACCAACTTTTCTTGCAGCCTGTCCGCTTATGCCGATATCAATTTCATCAAATATCAAAGTTGGAATATTGTCCACATCAGCAAGAATGGTCTTTATGGCCAGCATGATTCTGGACAATTCGCCGCCGGAGGCTATTCTTGCAAGAGGTTTTGTGGGTTCTCCCAAATTTGCAGAAACCAGAAACTCCACATCATTTAGTCCGTTTTTCTTGAAATTGGGATACCCAAGCTCATTTATACTCTCATCAAAATCTATTTTAACCTCAAAAGTTGCATTTTTCATTTCCAAATCATGTAATTGAGCTGCAATTTTTTCAGACAAATCCACAGCGGCCGATCTTCTTGATTCATCAAGCTTTTTGCACAACTCAAAAAGTTCTTCAGCCAGCTTGTCCATTTCCTTTGTATACTTTTCAATCATATACTCGCTGTCCAAAAGTTCATTAAGCTTTTCCTGAGCTACATCCCTGTACCTTAGTATATCCTCAATGGTGCCGCCATATTTTCTTTTCAACCTGTTGATCATGTCCAGTCTTTCTTCTATCGAATCCAGCTCGGACATGTCAAGATCCATATTATCCTTTTCGTTTCTAACAGCATTCGCAATATCTTCGACCTCGTAGAATACGGCCTCAATTCTGGACAAGATTTCTTTGTAGCCTTCTCCCAAACCCTCAATCCTTGACATTGCATGCATTGCATTTTCCAGTTTGTCCAAAACGGAATTCTCCGCTTTAAGATCCACATATGCATCATTAAGGGAAGTTACAATCCTTTCCATGTTTGATAAAACATTCTTTTTGATTCTTAACTCCTCATCCTCATTTGCATGCAGTCTGGCACTTTCTATCTCATCGATCTGGTATTTGAGTAAATCTATGGTCCTTTCCCTTTCTTTCGGGTCTCCTGCCAGTCTGTCAAGTGCGTTATGTACTTCCTTGAATTTTGAAAGTTTTTCACCATACTCGGCCAAAACCTTGCCAAGCTTGTCTCCTGCATACATGTCCAGCAAAAGAATATGGGAGTTAACCCTCATCAAGGACTGGTTGTCATGCTGTCCATGTATGTCAATCAGTACTTCCCCTATCTCCCTCAGCATGGACAAGGTCACTATCCGACCGTTGATCCTGCATATGTTTCTTCCACTGCTTGTAATCTCACGGAACAAAAGAAGCGTATGATCCTCTTCCTCTTCAATACCCAGATCCTTAAGCTTTTCAGACACAAGGGGCTCATTAACATAAAACACCGCTTCCACGGACCCGCTGTCGGCACCGGTGCGTATTGTGTCCCTTGAGGTACGACCTCCAAGCACGCAGCCAATGGAGTCAATAATTATTGACTTACCAGCACCGGTCTCTCCAGTAAGACAATTCATGTTTGGTTTGAACTCTATTGAAATGTAATCTATCAGGGCAATATTCTTTATGTTAAGCTGTACTAACACACTATACCCCCTTCAGGTTTAATCATTACCGTTTTTTGTCTGTCTTTCTGCATTTTTCTTTCTTAGGACGGAATAGAAGTCGGGCGGATCCATCCTAATTATCTTTATGTGCCTGTCTACAAGACAACACTTGACAACATCGTCTTTTTCCAACCTGTATGAAAGGTGCCCGTCACAAATGACATGGGCGTTTTCATGCTCCTTGTGAAGCTTAACTTCTATCACTGAGCTCTTGGAAAGTATTATAGGTCTGCCTTCCCCCATGTGGGCATTTAGTGGAGTAAGAACCATAAGTTCGTTTCCAGGCTCCACTATAGGGCCTCCTGCGGACAAACAATATGCTGTTGACCCTGTCTGCGTTGACAGAATAACACCATCTCCCGGATATGTGTCCACATAATGACGGTTTGCATAAACATCAAGATACAAAACCTTGGACAATATCTCCCGGGCTATTACGCAGTCATTTATGGCATGACAGGAAAAGACTTCATTATTCTCCCTTTCCACAGTTACTTTCATAACCTTTCTTTCCTCGACAATGTAGTCTTTCCTGACCAGCCTTCTTACAGTTTCATCTATATCATGCTTTTCAATTTCAGTAAGAAAACCAAGGGTGCCAAGATTTATCCCTATTACCGGAATATCTCTTTTCAAGGCATGGGAAGCAACTTTCAAAAAGGTGCCATCCCCGCCAATGCTTACAAGCATGTCGGCATTCTCATATACATATGTATCGTCACCCAAAAGAGGTACTGCGCCTTCCCTTTCTATTGCAAGGGAAAGCTTTCTTACCGTATCATCACATTGTTTTTTACTCTTGTTGCAAATTATTCCGATTCTGATGGTATTCAACTCCCTGAATCAAGTTCTGTCAGAAATTATAATTTATCCGCTACAACTTTTCAATCATATCCATTGCAGCATTGGCAATGCTCTGTACATCCATTCCATATTTTCTAAAAAGGTCATCAATACTTCCATGAGGTATTGGACTTGATGGTAATCCAATGATCCTGCATGGTTTTTGTATGCCTCCTTCTACCATTTGACATACAACCCTGCTTCCAAATCCCGATACCTTGATTCCATCTTCAATGGTCATATAGCACTTTGCCTTTGATACAAGATCCTTTATCCCCGATACATCCAAAGGACTTGCAAACCTTGCGTTGAACACATTCACATTATATCCTTTTTCCTTGAGATAATGCGATGCCTTTTGTGCAATTCCAACCATTTTTCCAATGGCAATAAAGACCACATCATAGCAATCCATTTCTTCTTCCATTAAAAGACCTTTTCCATAAACACAAGGATTGTCTGTCAAAAACTTTCTGTCGTACTCATACTCATCATAAGCAGGATACCTGATTACAAAAGGACCCTTGTCGTGCTCCAGAGCCATATCCATAAGCTGTATCTGCTCCTCCACACAGCATGGCGCAGCTATGGTAATGTTTGGAATATGAATCAAATACGCCATATCATATATTCCCTGATGCGTCTCTCCATCCATTCCGGATATTCCAGCCCTGTCCACCGCTATGACAATGGGTAAAGACTGCAGCGCCGCATCATGCAGCACCTGATCATATGCTCTTTGCAAAAATGTGGAATACATCGCCACAAAGGGCTTTACTCCCGTTGTCGCCATCCCGGAAGCCATGGTGATTGCATGCTGCTCTGCTATTCCCACATCATAGAACCTGTCCGGATATTTTTCCAAAAAGTCACATAATCCGGTACCGTTCTGCATTGCTGCGGTTATTGCTATAACCCTGTCGTCCTTTTCAGCAAGCTCGCATAAATGATTTGAAAAGCTTTTTGAGAAGGATACTCTGTTTTCTTTGCAAACTTCTCCTGTCTCTTTATTAAAAGGTCTGACTCCATGAAACTTGTCCGGATTCTCTTCAGCAAACTTGTATCCATAGCCTTTCCTGGTAACCACATGCACAATAACCGGACCGTACATAAAATCAGCTTTCTGAAGGGCTTCCCTTGTCGCTTTTATATTATGTCCGTCCACCGGTCCAATATATTTAAAACCAAGTTCTTCAAATATTTCTCCGGGAATGACCAGTATTTTAATAGACAGTTTGAATTTTTGAATAAGCTTTACAAGCTTTTCCCCTATAAAAGGGATTTTGTACAAGGTGTTCTTCAAACCCTTTTTTATTCGGATATATGAGCGCCCGGTTCTGATTTTCCCCAAATAGCGCGACATGCCGCCTACGTTTCTTGATATGCTCATTCCATTATCATTGAGAATTATGACAAAATCATTAAAAACCCTGGCAGCGTCATTCAATGCTTCAAATGCCATTCCTCCAGTAAGAGCTCCGTCACCAATGACTGCAATGCATTTTGCCTTTCCTTTTTGCAGACCAAGTCCGCGCATTATGCCAAGAGCTGCCGATATGGAGGTGGAGCTGTGCCCTGTATTGAAAGCATCAGCCAAATTTTCTTCTCTTTTTGGAAAACCACTGATTCCATCAAGCTGCCTCAAGGTGGCAAGCTCCTTGTTTCTACCTGTTAGAATCTTGTGAACATAGCATTGGTGACCCACATCCCATACAATTCTGTCCTTGTAAGGGTTCCAGACTGTATACATGCTCAGGGTCAGCTCGACAATGCCTAAATTGGATGCAAGATGTCCGCCATTCCTGCTCACCACATCCACCAGCCTTTGTCTTATCTCTTCGGCCAGCTCTTCAAGGGTTTCGGTGTCAAGCTTTGGCAAATCTTCAGGTAGATTAAGTTGGTCAAGAAGACTCCCCATTTGATTCCCTTCCTTTTAGTTCTCTCTTTTCAAAAGATAAACAGCCAGATCCTTTAAAAACTGTCCCTTTTCTCCCAGTTTTTCAGCATATCCAATAGCCTTGCTCGTCAGTTCTTCAAGCATGTTTTCACAGTACTCAAGTCCGTAAATCGTCACGAATGTGGTCTTGTTCTTCTCCACATCCCTGCCGGTGTTCTTTCCAAGAGTCCTTGCATCTCCTATACTGTCAAGTATATCATCTTTTATCTGAAATGCCACTCCTATTGTCTCCACATAGTTTATCAGGATTTCGGCAATTTCATCCTCCATGCAGTCAGCCGCCTCAAGGGCAACCAAAACAGGAGCCTTCAAAAGACACCCTGTCTTGCCCCTGTACATGGTTTCCAGAACCTCTTTTGAAACCTCTTTTCCTTCAGACTGGATGTCAATAATCTGTCCTCCAATCATGCCTTCCGTTCCAGACATGACACTTACCTGATGCAGCATTCTCAATCCTCTTATTGGATTCTCCATGTCCATTGCCTTTTTGCTCATGACTTCAAATGCCTTGTTTAACAGAGCATCTCCCGCAAGAATTGCAAGAGCTTCGGAAAACTCTATATGGCAGGTGTTCCTTCCTCTCCTGAGTTCGTCATTGTCAAGGGCTGGAAGGTCGTCATGTATGAGAGAATACGTATGTATCATCTCAATAGCGCAGGCAAATGGCATAACCGTATCCTTGTCTACATCAAGTATCTCTGCACATGCAAGAAGAATAACAGGCCTGATTCTTTTTCCTCCAGCAAGAAGACTGTATCTCATTGCCCTGTATATGTCTTTTTGCAGATTGTCTTTTTCAACAACCAGCTTGTCCAGATTTTCATTTATTTCATCAACATAATCATCAAGTTTTCTTTCAAATGTCACTAAATACTTCCTCCTCAGTTATAACTCCATTGTTCTCTGTAATTGCAGTAACTATTTTCTCGTAAGAATCCAGTTTTGCTTGACAGAAATTGATTAATTTTACACCCTCCTGATATTTTGCAATGGTCTCCTCAAGAGGTAATTTGCCACTTTCCATCGTTTTTATAATCTCCTCAATTTTGGCAAGAGCCTCTTCAAAACTCATTTCCTCATTCATTATTATTCTCCCTCCTTGCATCAAAACTTCCGTCTTTTACATGAATCTCGAAAACTTCACCCACGGATATATCTGAAACGGAATCAATAATACTGCTGTCTTTTTTTCTGGCTACACTGTATCCTCTTTCCAAAATCTTGTACGGATCCAGTTGATGCAGTACATTTTTCATGTTGTTGAATCTCTGCTTTTTCATTTCGAAACCATATGCAAACAAACTGTTTAGCTTGTCCGCCATGACACCAAGATTCATATTCTCCCTCTGAATTATATCCAAAGGTCTTCTGAATACCGCAGAGTGCATCACCCTGTCCAGTTCCTTTCTTTTCAGCATGATGTTTCCCAGCGGAATATCCTGTATCTTGCTAAGATACGTCTCCAATGTATACTTGAGATGCCTAAGCTCCGGCACTGCAAGTTCCGCTGCGGCAGAAGGCGTAGGGGCTCTCAAGTCCGCTGCAAAATCCGAAAGTGTAAAGTCTGTTTCATGTCCAACAGCGGATATGACAGGGATAGAACACTTGCTTATTGCTCTAACTGTTCTTTCTTCATTAAATGCCCAGAGCTCCTCGATTGAACCTCCTCCTCTTGCCACAATCAAAACATCGCATATTCCAAGTTTCTCGGCAAGTTTCAAGGCATTCTCAATCTGATACGAGGCCATTTCTCCCTGTACCTGGACTGGAAACAATACAATTTTCATTGTGGGAAATCTTCTGTAGGTTACATTCATTATGTCTTTGATAACCGAGCCGTTTTTTGATGTAACAACCCCTATACATGAAGGAAGAAAGGGTATTTTCTTCTTCCTTTCTGCATCAAACAGCCCTTCCTTTTGAAGCTTTTCCCTCAATTGTTCATAGGCGATATGTAAGGCTCCCAAACCAAAGGGTTCCATTGTCTCTACGTAAAACTGATAACTTCCATCCTTTTCATAAACTGAAACACTGCCATATGCCAGTACTTTCATCCCATTCTCGGGCTTAAACTTCAGCCGGGTGTTTCTGCTTCTAAACATAACACAGCGGATAAGGCTGTCCATATCTTTCAGGGTAAAATAGGAATGACCTGTTGTATGGAGCTTGTAGTTAGATATTTCTCCAACAACCCAGATATTGGTGAGATTTCTGTCACTTTGCAGAAGTGTTTTAATATATGAGTTAATTTGGCTGACTGTAAAATATTTATCCATTTGCACCCTCTATCTCGCTGATAATGCTGGCAAGTATGCCGTTTACAAAGGAACCTGCATCATCATGACTGTACTTCTTTGCAAGCTCCACCGCCTCGTTTACCGAGACACTGAAGGGTATGTCATCCCTGTATAAAACTTCATAGACAGCTACCCTTAAAATTGCCACATCGATTCTGGCCATCCTTGAAATGGTCCAGCCTTTTGCATGTTTGTTTATCATCGCATCCAAAGTATCCACATTATCAAACACGCCATCCAAAACACTTTTCAAATATGAGAATTCAAGTTCTTTTGTATAATTCAAATCAATCTCTTTCTTAGTGTCATCATCGTCAAAATACTGGGCATTATCAATAAACGTGGAGATTATGTCCTCCGTATTAATCTCTTCTCCAGGATGAAAACCTTGTTGAAATATCATTTTTACTGCTGCATCTCTTGACTCTCGTCTTCCCATCAAACAACTTCCTCCATTATATTATCTATATGATCCGGGTGGTAGTATTTTATCCAACAAATTCTTTATGAAATCCTTGTCTTTCTGTATCTTCTTTCCTACATAATTTCCAACCAGCATGCAGAATATCAAAAACAAAGTTCTGAATATACCCAAAAACACAAAACTAAGTCCAATCAAAAGACCTATTATGGTGCCGTTTATGCTGTGGAAATTTCTCCGGTAGAATTTATATATCCGCTTGAACATGACACCCTCCTAACTCTGCGTGGCTGTATAAACACTGTCCACACTCACACTTATGTTCTGCACCTCAAGATCCATGGTGACTTCAACAGAGCCCTTGATTCTATCTTGAATGCTCTTGCAGAGGTTCGGCACGTGCACGTCTGGCATTACCGACAGTTTCACTATTATATTTACTT
>JAAYLF010000251.1 GCA_012522035.1 Clostridiaceae bacterium | reverse complement strand
TGAAATGGATACTGTTATGGGAAGAAAGTGCGAATCGGCAGTTGAGCTGTCCTTGCTTTTCAAAAACTGCGATTTGCAGCTATACTTCTACCGCAGTGCCAATACAGCTCGCTCAGTAGCGGAGATATTTGATAACTCCTGGCGGGCAAAATGAGTCAAAAAGCTTTGCATTTACTTTTGCAAATTGCATTTACTTTTGCAATTAACCTTCTGTGAAAAATATGAAAATATGTGTTGCATACAACAGAAAAACCTGATAATATATACAAAAAAATATTGATGTAATTATAGTAAAAGGAAGATAAAAATGGATAAAATAAGTTGCTTTTTCAAGAAACACAAAAAGCTATCAATATTTTTTTCCTTTGTTCTCATTCTATTACTAGGTTACATATTGGGCAGTATAAACAGGAAATCACACCATCACAGCAAGATTCCAATTGACGAAAATGCTGTAAGCATTAGTCCGTCACCTGTTGATCTGAAAGATCAGAAAATAAAAATCCCCGCAGTCGAAAAAATATACTTTGATTCAAGCAAGGACATTCAGGACGTTTCCTTTGTAAATCCCCCTGAAAACATCTGCAGTTTCGTAATCACGTTGAAACTTCCCAACAAGGAAGTAATCTATCAATCAGCCCAAATCCCTCCCAACATGGCAATCTACAAAATCACCCTGGACAAACGCCTTGAAAAAGGAAAATATAAAGACTCCATCATTACTTATCACTGCTATGCACCCGATGGCACAAAAATGAATAGCGCTGAATTTCTTGTAGATATTGTTGTCAGATAAAGAAGGCACAGTTAATATCAAGAAAGGAGTTAGAAAATTGAAGTACAAATACTCGAAAATCATTTGCACATCTTTTCTATTCATTTTTCTTCTAACACCACTTGCAGCCTTTAACGCAGAACTATATGACAGCTATGACGAGGGAAAAGTTTTTGCAAACGTACCGGTAAAAATCGAAACAAAACTCAGCAATACCACATACACAGTGGAAATACCTGCCGAACTGTCCTTTGAATTTATGCTGGATGACGACGAACCTGTATTGTCAGACACTTTTGAAATCACAGTTTCAGATATCAAGAATCTAAGAGACAAGAAAATCTCTGTCAGTATCATGCCTGATACCGGAGAATTCGTACTTAAACTACTTAAACATGGTAGTGATTCTCTGCCATATACAATTAAATACGAAAATAGAGAAATAAGCGCGGAGGATGAAGTTATAGCATTTATCAACGAACCAACTACCATGAAGTTTCAAGTAAGTGTTGATCCAAAGGATATTAAAAAAGCTTCGGTATATTCAGGATTCTTGCAATTCTTTTTCTCTGTAGAGGATTAATCCAACTTACGCCTTCTTTACTGACAATCAAATATCTGTATGTATAAAGACCAGGCGTTCTGCCTGGTCTTTATTTGTATTTCTCCTGATATATATGTTCCACTTTAAAAGAATTGTCAGGGTACACATCTATAACTGTTCCTCCAAGCATTTTCGGGTCATATCTGTCATAGGTGCCACTTTTTAGCCCAAACGTCCACCTGATACCTTCATACAATACACTTATACTGTTGCAGTGGCTGTGCCCTACAAACACTCCGTCAACAGAATGCTTTTTGAACAAGGCAAGTAAGTCCGGAACTTCATGCAGTCCTTTAAAAATCTCGCCTCTTCTTCCAAAGTCCGAGTTTTTAGCTGGCACATCCTCACCTATCGTATAAGCTGCATTGTCATACAGTTCCTTCTGATACCCTGCATTTGTCGCTGCAAGAGCAAATTCCAAAGTTGGTATGTGGTAGCAGACAAATTTCTTCACTTTACCTGCAAAGCTTTCAATTCTATTGGCCGTTTCATCAAACCAAGTCAACTGATCTAACGCAAAACCAACCGTCTTTTTAACACTTGGATCGCTTGTATTACCGCATCCATTGGAGTCCATCATGTAGATGACTCTCTTGAATTTGCTGTTTTGCACAATTCCGATTGTGTAATTGCTGTTGCCTGTTACATTCCCTCTTTTAAAAAGGGAGTAACTGGCCTTTTCTATTATTTCACACTGCCAGTCAACTCCCTTTATGCTCTCATTGTCATGGTTTCCGAATATGGGAGCCCAGGGAATGTTAAAGCCATCCATGAACTTCACATACTTTTCCCAGGAAGTACTCAGGTCGTCAAACTCACCATATACCAAATCCCCTGTAATGAGGATAAGGTCAGGTTTTGTCCTGTGAACAAGATCCCTTATGTAATTGAAACAATTGACATCCATTGTATTGGTCGCCCAGATTATCTTTTCCACACTGTTTAATCTGTCTTCATGCCTTGACTGGGATGCATCGATAACCTGGGTATCAGTAATTTGAAGAATCCTTAGGTTTTTTTCTTCTTCAACTTCCAATATAAAATCAACCAAACCATCCATCATTTTTAAAGTATCACTTCTTTACTGCAATACAAAATTTTCTGCTATGTATTCTGCGGCAGGCACATACGTTTCATATTCATCTACAGTTGTTGCAAAGGTTAATATGTAGATATTGTCATTCTCCATAAAGAATACCTGTGCCCAGGCAATCTCAAATTCCTGATATGTACCTGTGTATATTAGATAATACCCTTTCCAGTTGTCTGTTTCAAATTCATCAAAATCCACCTGCTCATAATTCTCAATGTAACTGGACATTTCATCTATGGCAAGGTCTGCATACTCTTCAAGGGTGTAGTGTGCTCCAATTCCTTCATCCACCAATATGTTTATATTCGTTCTAAAACCTTCATCATCAGGTGCATAGAAAGTAACTATTACGCCTGTACGCTGTAACTGATTGTCCAGTCGCTGGGATACATGGCCTTGAAAGAATATTCCTCATTTACGTACTCCTTGTATTTTCCTGCATCCGGGTCTTCCGTAACCTCGGGGGTCGGCGTAGGACCAGTACCATTATTCTTTACCATAGAAAAACAGCCGGTTAATACAAACAGGCTAAATAGCAGTGCCAAAAATACTACAACTCTCTTCATGGTTTCTACCTACTTTTTTATATGGTTCAGCTATTATACATCTTTTGGGAAAAACAAACAATACACAAATTGAAGGGCATATATGTTTAAAATGTTAAATTGTTGTAAAATTTATATTACGTATTGTATGCAGAATGTTTGTAAATTATAATACTACATATAAGGATTATAAGATTTGCAAAAGAAAATATAAATCCTTGTTTTTACTCTCTCCTTGCGACTAAGGAAGTTGGAAGTGGCGCTTCCGCTTGATTTCAGGAATACATTAACTCTCTAACATATCTCATATCTTGTGAATTAGGGTCTCTTATCCAAGACACGCCACTCCAACTTCCTTAAACAAGCAGTTTTCAATCTGCAAAACAGCTTATTCTGTGATAAAATAGTAATATATCAATATTGGAGGGACACTGCATGCTTATCAACATACTTTTCTGGGCAAACATAATATGGGTCGCACCCCTTGTATACTTCATGCTGGCAAACGAAACCAAATTCAAAAAGAATATCGCCGTTGGAGTCACCATGCCTTTGGAAGGAAGAAGTGATTCCTTTTACTTATCGCCATACCCTTCACAGGTCCAATTCTAAGCCAGATAGGAAAAGGACCTATTGAACTGTATGTAAAGGACAACCACATTACGGCAAAACATGGCCAAACAAAATTTTCTGTCAGCTTTGATGATATAGAAAAGGTTGAACTACTTGAAGAAAAACCCGACATTACAAGAGTTAACGGAACTGCCATGGAGAATCTTTCAAAAGGCAACTACATTTTAAAAGGAGTTGGAAAGGTTCAATTGATTCTTGACCCAAGACACACACCTTTCATCCTTGTTACAACAAAGGATAATAAAAGGTATCTGTTTGGGTCAAGAGATGAAGAACACACAAGAACCATTTATGAAGATATTAGTAAGAATCTACAAGATTCTCCAAATCTTCAACCTTGATATACATGAAATTGGCTTTTGAGTATCTTGGAAGATCTTCTTCCACCACCATGGAGTATAAGATGTACAAAATCTTCTCTCCATCCACTTGTTCCACAAAGGTTTGTGGAAGATGAGTTCCATATATCTTGTCTTCAGGAAGTATCCTTCCAATAACCTTCCACTCGTAACCGTTGTTGGAATACGCCATGACAATCTGCCTGTCATTTTGAGGTCCCAAAGAAGAACCAAATCCGGTGCAGTCTGAAAAAGAGTAGTACCTTCCATTAATCTTTACAACTTCAGGATTGGGCCAGTCTCTGAGCTGTGGATTCTCATCCGCATGCAACACCTGCCAGTGGGTCGGATCCATGAACTCTCCATTATTGACCGCATAGCCCATGGAAAGGAATGTGCCTGGCAGGTAGTAGTCGAACCAGATCTTCCACTTGTCCTCTTCCTCATCCCATACAAGAGACGGTCTGTGGAATCCTCCCATGCTGGGCGGATGAGGCTCTCTTGCATCCCATCCTTCTTCATACTCCTTGTCCCATATGAGTATTGGGCCTTCTGTTTTTGTCCAGTTGATTCCGTCTTTAGATACAGCTCCCATCACACAATTTACAATATACGTAATGCCATCCCTGCTATCAAATCCTACGGAAGAAAAAGCCATGTAGTAAGTGCCATCCTTGTATACAACGGAAGGGTCCCCGTTGTGTATTGAATCGTAAGGTTTATCGTCCCTTGTCATAACAGGTTCCCACTTTGGAACGTCCATAGTATCGTCCCAGGTATCATTTCCACAATACACTTCCCATGAAACAAGGCTCTTTCCACGGGCAAGGTAGATGGAGTCATATCCAATGTATTTGCTTTCCTTGTGGCTCTCTCCAAAGAAGAACATTCTGTATGGGTACTCCTTGTCATCCACCTTTACAACCTCAAAGTTGTAGAGGTTGTAAAAACCGTAGAGGATAGGACTGTCATTGACAGTAAAATGCTCAGTCAGCTTTCTGTTTCTGAACCTTGGACCATCTTCAGTAAAAGTAATTTCAGGAATCTCCTCTTTTTTACTCTCTCTTTTTGGCGTCTTGTCAACCTTGTCACAGCTCGTTACAAACGCCAAAAGTACTAAAAACTTGATTAGAAGCAATAATGTCTTGCTCATGATTTACCCCTTCCTTCTCTTTACAATTACAAAAATAAAAGCCAAAACAATCAACAACACACCTAAGCCAATCCATATGTAGAGCATGCTGCCCTTTTCATCTTTTTCCTCCACTTTCTCACTCGGTTCAGGACTTTGGGTTTTTACTGGTTTTTCAGTTTCATCAGTTTCTGCCATTTCCTCAAACTTGGCACTCAATACCCTTGCATTTCCCTCATGTGCAAACACACCCAAATATCCAACGACAAACTCCGGATCATCTATAACAAACACATCAAGATCATCAAGATACAAAATTGCCATTTCATCCTCCGCATGGTACTCCAGTCTTAGTTTGTACACTTTGGAGTCTTCCTTGAATTCTTTCAGGAGAGGATCCTTTAGTTCCTCACCCAAAGGTTTTGCCACATTCTCCTGCTGGTTTCTGTTATACAGTACACTTCTTGTATCCACAAGAAAAAGGGTGCTGTTATTCAGTATTGTGTTTCTTTCGTCACTGCTTGACGCTCCAAACACGATGCCAAACCCATAGCCGCCCATTCTTGCCATCTCAACTTTGTAAACAAAAGATTTCGTACCATCCACATAAATATCCGACATGGCAAAGTCATAAGCGTTTTGCTCGTTTCCATCAATATATCCCACATCAGTTTCCTTCCAGGAAGACTCCACACCTTTCCATCCTGTCATGTTTGTTTCAAACCTTGTCTCTTCCTTGCTGTCATCAAGCACCATAAGTTTAGCCTTTGTAAAGTATACGGAAGCATCATGGGCTACAAGACCCATTTTCCCTGCCACCTTATCCTTGTTTGCATACATTCCCACATAGTTTCCGTTAATATAGAATACACAAGTCTCTGTTTGCTTTATGTACTGACAGGTTAGAACCATGTCAGAACTCTTTTCCTCCTCATACAAAGGCCTTCCCACAGGTCCTGCAACCATATTTCCATTTTCAAACACACTGTAGTATACATTGTCTGGATCGGCAATGAAATAGATAAAGGAGTCAAGGATTCCTTTTCTACTGGAAGAATCTTTGAAACCTAAAAGTATTCCAGCTCCGTAGCCGCTTTCCTTCTCAAACTCCACATTGTAGACAAAACTCTTGCTGCCATCAACAGACGTGTCACTGACACAAAAATCATATACAGTCTGCTCACTTCCATCCTTAAGACCTTTGTCCGTCACCTCCCAGGAAGACTCAACCCCCTTTAAATTCTCAAGGTTGGTTTCAAATCCTTTTCCCATTACATAAACGACTAACAAGCATTCAATAACTATGACAAACAAGCAAATCCTTTTTATCATCGAAAATCCCTCCAAACACGTTGGTTTATCTATTATACAACACTTTCCATGGTTGACGCGCGAAAATTTAGGATATACACTTATACTAGCTACTTTTCGTATTTTGGGGAGGTTAAAATGGATTGGGATATTGAAAAGGAACTTGAAGAAAGCTCCAAAGAACTTCAAAAAATGCTGGATGAAATAACAGCGAGATTGGGTATGACCAAAGAGGAAGTCAGAAAGGAAGCAGAACAATTGCTGTCAGACATTGAAAACGACGTACCGTTTGCTGACCTGGCAATAATGAATGTGCAAAACTATACAAAGTTGGTGCAGGTATACAGACTTGCGCTTTACTTGAAGGATGATGATTACGTAAAATTGG
Organism: Clostridiaceae bacterium; assembly: GCA_012522035.1. Lineage (GTDB taxonomy): Bacteria > Bacillota > Clostridia > UBA1212 > DUPL01 > DUPL01. Next base: position 824 of record JAAYLF010000251.1, on the reverse strand, counting down.
AGATGGATGCCAAACCCACTTTCCCCCATGGTGAGGTTCTTGTAATCACCCCGTACTCTAGTTGGACTAAAAAAAGAATGAAAGCATTAAGTCAGATCCTGGACCTTGCCGATGAAATAGAAGTGGAAGCGTATAAGGATACGGCAACAATCCACTTCAGGGTTTACAGCATCTATGAATACTCAGACCTGGATTAACGCTCCTTATGGAGCGTAATTATTTATACTTACGCCATAAAACATCTGTACAATAATCTATCAGGTCTTTATGCGTCGTTGGATAAAGTCATCTCCAAAAAGAGAAGGATCGGCAGTAAAACAGTATAAAGGAGCTAGAATTCCTTTTCCGTCAAAAATCATGTCGCTTAAACAAAAGACATATACAGTCCGCTCACTTCCATCCTTAAGACCCTTGTCAGTCACTTCCCAGGAATACGACACCCTTCAAATCCTCAAGGTTGGTTCCATAACCTTTTCCATTAGAGAAACGACTAACAAGTATCCAAGGACTATGACAAACAAGTAATCCTTTTTATCATTGATAATCCTTCCTAGCACGTTGTTTAATCTTTTTTACGCATAAAGAATTAAGCTCTTAAAGCAAAAAACCCACCACAAATAGGTGGGTCTGTAAGTCAGTTTCTTTGAAATCTTCTATCATCTATCACTAATATCTACTGTTATGCCGAGCAATTTTGTTGTTTATTGCATAATATAATTCCCCGAAATTGCAAAGCAAAATTCCCCACTTTTGCAATACAAAACTCCCCATAATTGCAAAAGGCCATTGCAGGCACCACACCAATAAATTATCCTTGTGTTTGT
>JAAYLF010000250.1 GCA_012522035.1 Clostridiaceae bacterium | reverse complement strand
GGCCACGGAAGGGAGTACTCAAAAGAAAGACTGGATGTCCTTTATTACGATGATTATGATTATTCTGATGGCAAAGTTGGAAAAGCCCTTGATGTTACAGATGGTGCTGCTGACATAAGAACGGATGTTATCAACTGTGACTTTGAGCAGTTTACAATGGCAGCCTGGGTTTATCTTGATGAAAATGTGCCCGGTTCACCCACATATCAAATAGTCATGGCAAAGGACATTAAAGTGCCTGGGCATTTTGAGATATTTTTTATGGCTATCGAAGACAAATGGCAGCTCAAGGTATACTCCTTTGACTTAGGTGCGGCAATAGAGGTGGAAGAGCCGCTGCTTGAGGTTGGCCAATGGATTCATATTGCAGCAACTTTTGATGGCAGGTATCAGAAACTGTATTTGAACGGCAAGGAAGCATACTCCAGGGAGTATGATAATGGACTTGTGTCGTCTATTGGAAACAGTGTAATTGCCTTTGGTGCCTTGGTTGAAGGAGATCTAAAGCTGTATGGAAAGATAGATGAGGCCATACTGGCAAATTACGCTTTTGATGCTGACTTGATAGCACTTTTGCATGACAATCCTGAAGAAGGATCAAAAACCATAATGGACATGATAAAGGAGACATATCCTGAAGGCGAGACTCCAAGACCTGATGTTACACCATCTCCTGAAGCAACTCCTGAGCCTACCACTACCGCCGAGGAGACAGAGGCTCCCAAAGCCACATCCACAGCAAAAACCGAAGCTCCCAAAAAGGACAAGGGCAATACATATTTGATACCAGTAATTATTGGTGGAACGGTTGTTATTGCGGGTGTTGTTCTGTTCCTGACCCTTGGAAGCAGGAAGAAGAAATGAAAACCTTTCACAGGTATTAAGGAGGATAAAGATATGGTAAGGCTTGTGGTGTTGGTGCTTTGTTTTGCATTGTTGACGACATCTATGTGCGGACAGGTGTCTGCAAGAAGTCTTGCGGACAGGGAAAAGGAGTTGTATTTGAAACCAGGGCCTTCTCCTATGGACAAGAAGCCTGATATCATTGCATTGAAGGAAGGGGACTTGGTTTCAAGAGTTCAGTCAAAGAGCATCCTTTTGGATGGAGAATGGCTTCTTACTGACAAGGGTATGGATAAATGGGACAATGCGTACAAGGTAAATGTTCCAGGCAGCATTTTGCATGGTCTGCATCAGGCGGGAGTTATAAAGGATCCGTATACAGGAAAGAATGATTTTGCTGCCAAAGCCCAGACGGAAAAGACCTGGTATTTAAAAAAGACATTTAGTTACAGCGGGTCAAAAAAGAATGTGGAGCTGTATTTTCACGGGGTTGCAGACAGATGTGACGTATATCTGAATGGCAGCAGAATTGCAAGCCATCAGGGAATGTTTGGAGGTCCCCGGGTTGATGTTACAGACAGCTTAAAAATTGGACAAAATGAACTTGTAGTTGTATTGAAGCCGGTACTGCCATGGCAGCAGACAGTTGTTTTCAACTGTTCTTACGGATGGCATTATTCGATTATACCTCCGATGGGTATTTGGAACTCTGTTGAAATTACGGATTTGCCCGATGTTGAATTCGATTCTCCATTCATAGCCACTTATTCATACAAAAAAGGAACAATGGATCTTAGCATCGATCTAAGAGCGGTGGATAAGGATGCTTCAATGAAAGGTGTGTTGACAGGCACCATAAAACCAAAGAATTTCCAAGGCAAATCCTTCTCTTTTACATACAATGTAAATGGTGAAAAGGGCAAGGATGCCAATGTTAGGTTGAGATTTGACATGCCAGAATTCAAACTCTGGTGGCCTAATGGTTATGGGGAGCAGAACTTATATACATTGGAGTTGTCTTTCAAATCGGATTCTGGAGAGGTTTCCTATTCCAAAACGTCCTTTGGCATCAGAGAGCTTGTACTTGAGCCTTTCCCAATGGGTGAAACGGAAAGCATGTACAACAGGACCGTGGTCATAAACGGAAGGAAGCTGTTTATGAAAGGTGCTGGCTGGTGTACAATCGATGCCCTTATGCGATTTACAAGGGAGGATTATGACAGGATACTAAGAAGGGCAAAGGAGCAGGGTCTCAACTTCCTGAGAGCCTGGGGTGGCGGAATGCCTGAAACGGATGATTTTTATGACTTGTGTGATGAATATGGAATAACCGTATATCAGGAATGGCCAAGCTGCTGGGACAGCCACGACACCCAGCCTGCCAATGTGTTTTATGAGACGGTTATTCTTAATACAAAGAGAATAAGGAATCATCCATCTTTGATAATCTATGGTGGAGGAAATGAAGGTACGGGTGCTTTTGAGAGTGTGACTCTTAACAATATTGGAAAACTTACTTATGAATACGATGGAACGCGCACCTTCTACCGTCAGGATGGAGGTCCTGGAGGAGCGGGCATGGGGCATGACCATATCCATTGGGGCGGACAGTCTCCTGAACACTACATTACAGCGTATGCCAACAGGCTTTATCTGAACCTTCATGAGTACGGACTTGATTCGATGATGAATCTTGAGTCCATTGCCAGGTATGCCACAAAAGAGGAAATGGAACAGTGGCCATTAGATCCTGAAGGAACTATTGCCCATCATACCGCCACATTCAATGGCAATCTTGGCTGGAGCAAATCTCCCTACGGTCATGACATGGATACTTTAATGCATTATGCCAGTTATTTCCTTAACGTTAAGTCTTTAAAGGACCTTGTTATCGGCACGCAGCTGGCCCAGACCATGGCAACATATCTTCCTATACAGAATGCCAGAATCAACTTCCCAAACGTTACGAAAATTGCATATTACAAGCTTAATGACGTATTCCCTGGAGCAAGCTGGAGTACAGTGGACTGGTATGGGGTTCCCAAAATCGCCCACTATTTTGTCCAGGATGCCAATAGAACTTTAATGGCAACGGGGCATTTTGACAGATACAATACCTATGACAAGCAGCAAAAAGATTTTAATCTTCCAATATATATTTTGGATGACAATGGGGATTTGAAGAATTCATCCTGGAAGGTTACTGTAAAAGCATATGACAAATTCCTGAATGTCGTTAAGATCGAAGAGTTTGCCGGCAGTGGAGGAGTTGGAACCAACAAGCATATAGGGGACTTTTACCTGACTGAAAAACAGGCGGATTCATCTCCGCTGTTCATAGTGATTGATCTTGTCAAAGATGGAGAAGAACCCATAAGAAGCTACACTTTCATGAATTTTGACAGGATTAAGGGAAGCCTTTTCACACTGCCAAGAACAACACTTGAGTAT
>JAAYLF010000249.1 GCA_012522035.1 Clostridiaceae bacterium | reverse complement strand
TATTTTAACAGAATTCAGCCCGAATTTGCAACACCTCTAATTTTACGTCAAAACCGCATAACTATGGGCTTTTTCGAGAACAGAGGCTAAATCCCTGGATATAGATGCTGCCATCGGCGAATCCATGCGTTTGTGTGCGGAAATCCTGGACGGAAACAGCGAAGTCATCGACATGAAGGGAGAATAATACTTAACTGTATTCGCATAAAAAATCAACCCTGCGTTAGCAGGGTTGATTCACATTTGCTTTGCAAAGCTTCTTAGTTGTAAACTCTTTTCTTTGTTAATACAAATGCCATGCTCATAGCAACAAGTGCAAACATTACTATAACCATAGTATTTGAACCTGTTTCGGGATTCTCTGAATCACCGAGAACTGTAAATGGGAATGACGCAATCTCCAAAATTCTTCCGTCAGTAAGTTTTGCATATGCTGTGGCAACATGCTCGCCAGGTTTGAGTGTTTTTACAGGAACAACTACTTTAAACCTTGAAGCGTGTTCTCCGCCTGCTGCAAGCACTGCTGGTTCAGTTGCCTGTTTGAACTCTCCTGCAACGAACTCGCCGCCATCAATCTTATATCCGAAAGTCTCGATGGGAGCAGAATCTCCAGCCCAGCCACGCAAATAAATGCTTTCCCATTCACCCTCGTTAAATGATTGGGGGTTATTCTTGAGAAAATCTTCAGCCATTCCGTCTTTAAGCATAACTTCACTGCCACCAACAGGTGTATAGCCAACAGTATCGTAAGATAATTTTTCCATCTTACCCTCTTCTGCAGATATACTGAGAGTGAATAACAGAATTACTATTAAGAGCGTGAACATAATCCTAGTAAGCTTTTTCATGATTTACCTCCTATGTATAAAGTATTAAGATATTAATATAATAAATCATATTAGTTGTTTTGTAAACAAGAAATTTTGCGTATCAATACATACTTGTAAATATTTTTGCATAAACGTAATCATATTTAAAAAATGCATGAATATCTCTGCAATTATATGTTTGTCTTAATAGTTTTATCAAGTGTAACAATATGGAATTAATGCAGTTTTGCAGGATAGAATTCAACTTATGGTTGAACTATTAAACATTTATTAGACAATTAAGTTATTCCAATTTTATTTCATTAATCTATATGATTGTGTGGCCACGAAAATATATTTGAATTGTGAGGAGAAAAGTAATGAATGCAAACCTGCAAACAATATTAAGGTTAAGGAAATGCTTATGTCTACGTATTATGATACGGACAAAGTTAAATACCGTGATGAGATCATAGATATAGGTGTGGAAATATACAACATCCTGAACACAAGTAATCAAGAATCCAGCTAAAGTGCAGATAACAAGTGCAAGATCTTTGGTTAATTAGATTTGGTACTTATTTTTTATATTTGTCTCTGAATTGCTTTGGTGTTGTACCACATAGTCTGTGAAAGGTGTTATGGAAATGACTCTGCGAAGAAAAACCCAGACAGAAGGCAATCTCTGCAAGTGATTTGCTTGTTGCAACCAGCAGTCTTCTGGCTTCTTCGATTTTCACATTCAGAATATAGCGGTTGATGGTAATTCCGTTTTGCTCACGGAAAAGCTTGCACAGATATGTGCGGTTTGCTCCAATATGTTCAGCAATGTCCTGGGTTGTTATTGGGCTGCCAAGATTTTGCAGAATATAATTGCGGATATCGATGGTCAGCTTGGATACATTCTTTCCCCCGCGTACTTTTTCGACTCTTTCGGTGAAATCCATAACCATTTGAGCATTTAGTCTTGTCAGTGCCACATAGTTGTTCAAAAGTTCCGCTTTTTGTATGTACATGTCACTGAGGTTGAAGGCAGTTTAGGATCCAGCCCACCTCTGATTGCTGCACGGGTTACAAGGGTTGCGGTACAGACAATAAGGTTTTTTTTCTGCCTTATGGCATCGGGGGCCATTTTGCCAGGTCGGCCTGACACTGGTCTTTGGAAAAATCTTTTCATATCGTTTGTACGTCCGTATTCCACATATGAGAGCATTTCTTCCTCCAACTCCATAGTATTATGAATAACGGACTCTGTGATGTTTATATCTTTTTCCGGAATTTCCATATGCTCCAGAATTTCGTCTCCAATAATGAGGTCTTCTACATCTGTTTTTTCATTATTCAGAAAATAATTGACAGTACATAGAATCTGCAAAAAATTGCGAAGTGGATAGGACGGTATCGTTGAAAAATATGCAGCGAGTTCATCCGCTCGGGATAGCGGCTCTCCAATTTTTCGCAAAATCAAAGCTATGGTTTTTGCATCTATCTGCATTGGTGCAACAGGTCCGATAACGAGGGATACATCATCTTCTTTTGAGCGGAATAGTCCATAGTATAAAAGATTTTCATCCATATAATAACTGACGCTTTTTGATTCGGCAAATATGCAAGGCTCTTCCAAAATGGCCAGATCCGGCTCAAATTTCGCATGATGATACAGCCCTTTGAACTCTCCTTTAACATAGTACCGGACAGGCAAAGCAGATAACGAAGCCAGGGATTTTGCCAAATACTCATTTACACCATGGGGTCGTCAATCAAGAATCTCAGTCTTGTATATTTCTGCAATTATGTACTGGGTACATACAATGACGGCATCACCCAGACAATGATATCAGTTATTGGCGGTATTCCGATGGGTATAGGAATTTTCGCAGTATGGCCTCTGGCAAAGAGATTTGGAAAGAGAAATGTTACTCTGGCTGGATTCATTCTATACTCTATAGGAGGCATTATCTGCTGGATTTTCCCAACAAATATGGTTATTATGCTCATCGGGCAGTTTATCAAGAACATTGGAGGTCTTCCCTGCTCATATGTCTTTATGGCTTTATTCGCCGACGTACTTAACAACTTCGAGTGGAGGGTTGGTTTTCGTTCCGATGGTTTGGCCATGTCTGTGTATAATATCATTGCAGTAGCCATGGTTGGAATTTGCACGGGTATATTCAACGGGCTTCTTTCGGCAGCAGGATATGTTCAACGATATTATGACGAAGCGGGCAATCTGATTGCAACCCAGACAGAAGCCGTCAAAAGCGCCATTACATTTGGTTTTGTAGGTCTTGAAGTGTTTACAGGAATTATACTTGCCATACTTCTGATCTTTTTGAATGTCGAGAAAGGTCTGGAGAAGAAACAGGCCGAAATCAAAGCAAGACAGGAGGCAAAAGAATGAAAGCTGTAAGAATTAAAATAAATCACTTGTTTTCACCTATTGGGATAACCGATTCCAAACCTACAATTTCGTGGAATCTTTCTGATGGTATAAAGCAGACTGCGTACAGGATTCAGGCATATGACGAAAAATCAAACATACTTTGGGACAGTGGGAAGGTAGATAGTGAACATCTTCACGCCAAATGGCTTGGAGAACCAGTTCTGCCGCATACACGGGTGAGGTTTACACTGACAATATGGGATGAAAACGGCAATGAAGGGAAGATTTCTGAATCGTTTTTTGAAACAGGCTTGCCCGTAGGCGAACAGTGGCAGGCCAGGTGGATTTCTGGCAACTATCGTGTTCGGAAATCAAAACGCTATCCGGTTGACTGTTTTAAAAAGGTTTTCTCAGACAACAATATTGTAAAGGCCAGATTGTACATTACTGCATGCGGGCTATACGCAACAAGAATCAACGGCAAAAGGTGCGGTAGTTTTGTCCTTTCGCCAGGAATTACCGACTACAGGCGCAGGGTTCAGTATCAGACATATGATGTGACAGACCTTGTCAAAGATGGTGAAAACGTGATAGAGGTGGAACTGGCAGATGGTTGGTATCGAGGTTCTTGCGGTGCCTGGGGTAGAAGAAACCAGTACGGCACACAGACAAAACTACTGGCTCAGCTTGAGCTAAAAAAAGCTGATGGCAGTACAGAGATTATCGGCACGGATGATACCTGGAGTTGGAGTAATGATGGTCCAATACGATTTGCAGATAACAAGGATGGAGAAAAGGTAGACGCAAGGATGGTGCCGTCCTATTCAGGTTATGCAAAAGTAGCAAGGCATGATGTAATTCCTACCCCCTCCGACAATGTGCCTGTGACAGAGCACGAGCGCTTCAAGGCAAAGATTATAAAAACTCCGCTTGGCAAAACCGTTCTTGATTTTGGTCAGAATATGGCAGGATATGTGGAGTTCTCCGTAAATGCCAAAGCCGGACAGAAGATTCTGCTGCGCTATGGTGAATATATTGACAAGGACGGAGAGTTTACACAAAAGAACTTTCAACTGTCAATAAGGAACTATACAACACCTCTTCAGCAGACTGAATACATCTGCCGGGGTGGAGAAAACAGGTATAAACCCAAGTTTTCAATATTTGGCTTCCGCTATGTGCAGATAGAGAGCGATATTGAAATAAATCCAGAGGATTTTACTGCAATTGCAGTTTATTCCGATTTGGAGACAACAGGGGCCTTTTCTTGCTCAAACACACTAATTAACAAATTCTTTGAGAATACTGTATGGAGTGCAAAAAGCAATATGTGCGATCTGCCAACAGACTGCCCGACAAGAGAGCGGCATGGATGGTCAGGAGATGCACAGATATTCTGCTCAACTGCCTGTTATCTGTTTGATTACTATACCTTTGCGGTCAAGTATTTGAATGACTTGTACGACTGGCAGAAGAAAAACGGATGCCTCCCCCAAATTGCACCCGAAGGCGGTACTGATTTTTACATGCGTGCAATGAACGGTTCTGTGGGATGGGCTGATGCAGGCATAATAATTCCCTATGTTCTATGGAAACAATACAATGACAGGACAATCATTGAAAGATTTTTAACCGGCATGGAAAAGTATGCTGAGTTTCAAATGAAAAGATGCGGCAAATGGTATCCAACGGCAAAGCGGACTGGACTGCGTGGAAAAGCCAAAAGGTACCTTAATAATGCAGGGCAGAGCTATGGTGAATGGGCGGAGCCTGACGATGTACACCATATGACGTGGAAGGATTGCGTGGTTCCACATCCTGAAGTTGCCACCGCATATACCTCATACGTTCTTTCTCTTCTTGCAGAAATGGAAGAAGAACTTGATCGGGCTGATAAAGCTGAAGAATACAGACAATTTAGTAATAACTGCAAAGAGTCCTACCGTGCGCTTGTGAAAACTGACAAGTACTTGCTCGATACGGACAGACAGGCACGGCTTGTTCGTCCGCTTGCCCTTGACATGCTTGACAGTGAACAGAAAAAGTATGCAGAGCAAAGATTGATAAAAGCTCTTGATAATTACGATTGGCGTGTCGGAACCGGCTTTTTATCAACGCCTTTCATACTTGACGTACTGAAGGATATCAATCCAAAGTACGCATACAGACTTCTTGAAAATGAGGAAATGCCCGGCTGGCTATTCATGCCGAAAAATGGCGCGACCACGGTCTGGGAAGCATGGGAAGGACCTGAATCAAAAAAGGGCGGTATAG
>JAAYLF010000248.1 GCA_012522035.1 Clostridiaceae bacterium | reverse complement strand
TATTGGTCTTGGCAGTATCTTACAGTAACCTTCCGTTTTCGGCCGGGCAGTCCGGTCAAGATATGGAAATGGAAGACACTGCCGGGAAGTACGATGATACTGTTTCTGTGGAACAACTGAACACGCTGTTAGAAGAGTTGGAAGTTGAACTCCATGCCGGCGAAGAATGTGATTTGACAGTCCTAAATCATGTGCTGTCAAGCATGGATTTGGATACTTGTGTTGATTTCAAGAGTGAACCGGTTTTGCATGATGGCTTGTCAAAGGAAAATGTGCACAAGCTTCTTGGTGATCCGGAATACGAACTTGACAATGTGTGGATATATTCCAAGGGCGCAAGTTTGCTTGTCTTCAATGACGGCAAGCTTGGCAAACTGGCTCGTCTGGGCACGGATAGTGAAGGGTTTTACATTATGGAAATCCGTAATGCTTTAAATATTGAAGATGTAAGGAAGCTCATCCAGGAAAAAGACGAATTAAGGTATACCATACTCAACTCCGACGAGGAATTGTGCAATCTGGCCGGGTTGTTCCAGTATGAGTTGTTTGGTTTGATTGGATATCCTGATGGTTACTCGCCATCCAGCGCAAACCCGTACATCCAATATGTTACCGACAAACGTACGGTTACCTTCAAGTTTGATAATGGCGTTGGATTGTGCTACACGGAAGATAGTGAAACAGGTGAATCCAATTATGTTTTCATGAATGATTACTTTAAACAGGAGTTTGAGAAATGGCAGCAATGCTACGATAAGTACATGGAAAGCATGAAGAAATAAAGTTGCTGGGCTGTTGCTAATGTCAACGGCCCTTTTTCATATGTTTACCAGAACAACCCCAAGTATGCCAACAACTATGCTTGCGTACTGGCGGGTTGTTAGTTTCTCCTTAAAAAACACTGATCCTGCGACTGTTGTGGCGAGTATGACCAGTCCGTTGTATGCCGGAAAAAACACGCTGCTTTCCATTTTGCCCACCAGGTACAAGTTGATGATGTTGATTATGGCATACCAGGCCCCGCTCCGAGTTGTGGTTTGGAATTCCTTGTTCAGAAAGTTATTTCATGAAATAACTCCAATTTTTAATGAACTGCAATATTTAAAGGAACAAGGCGAACTCTGGAGAAACATCAAGGTTAAAGAGGAACGTTTATAGATTAACACAAAAGATGGTAGAAGAAAACCCCACCAAGAGGTGAGTCGTCCTCGTCCTTGTAACAATACCAGCTGATTAATTGCTATTTATTACAATTAATCAATTTGGAGTAAAATTAGAACTTTGTTCACTAACGGACCGGAACCTCTCCCCACTACAAGCTTAACTATAGTTCAGTCTATGATTAAGATGTCAACAAAAGTCCTCTTACATAAAATTTTAATAGATAAAGGTAACCGTGGCACCATCAACAAGGCACCCGACGTCCAAGTTATTGCAAAGTTTTTTGCGAGAAGCCGAGGAAAAAAAAGAAGACGTGGTGCGAAATATATTGAACATATGTGCTTGTAAAGAAGAAAGTGTATTCGAAATAGTGCAGCAGGGTATAAACAAGGGAGTTTTACTGTATAATAATGAAGGAGAGGATTCAAGTGTTTAATTCAACAGAATCAATAAGAAGCATGCTAACTCAACAACACAGCAGATCCTCTTGCATAAGACATTATGCCAAAATTTATAGCGTATTGTATAATATATACGAATCCAGCTCATACCAAAAAATGTCATAAACAGCGTATAGTGCAATTATCATATACAATAGGAGGTGGTTCCGATATCAACTAACAAGCAAGCAAATAGACTTATCCACGAGAAATCTCCCTACTTACTGCAGCATGCATATAATCCCATCGACCGGTATCCCTGGTGCGATAAAGCCTTTGAAAAGGCAAAACTGGAAAACAAACCAGTATTTCTGTCAATTGGTTATAGCACCTGCCACTGGTGTCATGTTATGGCAGAAGAATCCTTTGAAGATGAAGAAGTTGCTTCCCTGTTAAACAAATATTTTGTATCCATTAAAGTGGACAGGGAAGAAAGACCAGATATTGACATGGTGTATATGAATGTATGCACCATACTGACCGGTTCAGGGGGATGGCCTTTGACGGTAATCCTTACACCAGACAAAGCACCACTTTATGCAGGCACTTACTTTCCAAAAAGGACCAAGTACGGAAGGCACGGGCTTATTGACATTCTTGCAACTATTGCCGAGAAATGGCATACAGACAAGGAATCTTTACACAGAGTTGGAAATGAAATAATCAACGCAATTTTGGAAAGTCAAGCTGTGGAATCCGGCAAGGAAGAAATGACACTGGCGTATTTTCATAACTCCAGAAACCACTTTGCCAGCATATATGACGAAAAACATGGAGGGTTTGGAAGAGCACCCAAGTTTCCAACGCCGCACAATCTTATGTTTTTATTAAGATATGGCATTTTCGAAAACGATGAAAAAGCAATTGAAATGGCTGCGTATACTCTTGTACAAATGTACAAAGGAGGCATATTTGATCATATCGCGGGAGGTTTCTCACGTTATTCAACTGACAATGAATGGCTTGTTCCTCATTTTGAAAAAATGCTGTACGACAATGCCCTATTAATACTTGCATACCTTGAAGCATATCAGATAACAAAAAATGAGTTATTCAAGAACATAGTTGTAAAAACATTCAAATATATTTACCAGGAAAAGGTCCGTATTGAAGGAGGCTTTTGTTCAGCTCAGGATGCGGACAGTGATGGTGTGGAAGGTAAATTCTTTATGTTTACACCTTCTGAAACCATTCTGGTTTTGGGAGAGGAAGATGGGAAGCTGTTTAACGCCAACTTTGATATAACACAGGAGGGAAACTTCGAAGGAAAAAGCATACCGAACTTGATAAAAAATCCGAACTATGCAAGCTTTGTTGATCAGACCCATCCCATCGGGGCAAGATTCGATTCAATATTTGCTGAGTTGCGTGAGTACAGGAAACAAAGAACAAACCTTTTACTTGATGACAAAATTCTTACCTCCTGGAATGCTTTAATGATAGCAGCTTCAGCAAAGGCTTAT
>JAAYLF010000247.1 GCA_012522035.1 Clostridiaceae bacterium | reverse complement strand
GATACAAGGTGGCCATCTGTGAGCAGGTAGAGGATCCTGCCACTGCTAAAGGCATAGTAAAAAGAGAGATTGTAAAAATATATACTCCCGGCACAATAGTCGAGGAGCAGATGCTTGATCAGAAATCCAACAACTATATTATGTGCATTTATTGCTTCAGGGGCATGTATGGCATCAGTTCCGCAGACGTATCCACGGGCGAGATGTACTGTACGACGCTATCCATAGGCGCCAGCATAAACCGTCTTGCGGACGAGGTGGCAAGATACTCCCCCAAGGAAGTCATAATCAATGAAGATGCAAAAGATCTGGATAGAATAAAAAAACTCATATCAAACCTGACAGGAGCGTACATAAGTACAATACCTGAGGAAGAATTTGACTACGACAAGGGCAGACTACTTATCAACGAGTACATAAAGGATCAAAAGATTAGCGAGTATGATTTGTCCGTAAACAGTGCGGGTGCCTTGTACTCGTACATAATGAATACGCAAAAAACCAACAATTTGGATCACCTGCTCACTATTAATTTTTATAAAATAGATGAATACATGTCCATAGACGCATCTTCAAGAAGGAATCTTGAGATAACGGAAACCATGAGGGACAAGAAGAAAAAAGGTTCCCTTTTATGGGTTTTGGACAAGACCATAACTGCAATGGGAGGCCGTGAACTAAAAAAGTGGCTGGAAAAACCCTTGCTTGATATAGCTGAAATAAACAAAAGACTTGACGGCGTTGCAGAACTGAAAGAACTGTTCATGACAAGAAGCGAAATACGCGAAATCCTGAACGGAGTATACGACATAGAACGCCTCACAGGAAAAATATCATTGGGCAATGTAAATGCCAGGGATTTGATATCGCTAAAACAGTCTCTGGGTCAGCTGCCTTATGTCAAAAACACAATAAGTACATGCCAGTCCGAAATACTCAAGGAGATATATGAAAACCTGGATTGCCTTGAAGACATATATGAACTCATAGACAAGGCCATAGTGGAAGAGCCGCCGATAAGTGTAACAGAAGGCGGGTTGATCAAGGATGGATACAACAACCAGGTGGACTTGTACAGGGTGGCAGCAAGGGATGGAAAGAAATGGCTTGCAGATTATGAAAGCGGGCAGAAGGAAAAGACCGGCATCAAGAATCTGAAAATTGGATACAACAGGGTCTTTGGATACTATCTGGAAGTGACAAAGGCCAATTTCGATTTGGTTCCAGAACATTATATCAGAAAGCAGACGCTTGCAAACAGTGAAAGATATACAACGGAAGAACTGGCCAAGATTGAGGAAGCCATCCTTGAGGCAGATGAAAAACTGACGGATCTGGAGTACAAAATATTTGTGGAAATACGTCAGAGTGTGGCACGCAATGTGAAAAGACTCATGCATACAGGACAGCTTGTGGCAATCCTTGATGTCCTTGCCGCTTTTGCAGAAGTTGCCGACAGGGAGAATTATGTAAAGCCTGAAGTAACAAAGGATCCTGTTATTGACATAAAACAGGGAAGACATCCTGTGGTGGAGAAGATGCTTCCTGATGGTGAGTTCGTGCCAAATGATGCCTATATAGCACCGGAAGACGACACTCTTCTGGTAATTACAGGCCCAAATATGGCCGGTAAGTCCACCTATATGAGGCAGGTTGCCCTGATTGTGCTTATGGCACAGGCAGGCTGCTTTGTGCCGGCTGAAAGTGCCGTTATTGGCATTGTGGACAAGCTCTTCACAAGAGTAGGGGCTTCAGACGACCTGGCATCAGGCCAGAGCACTTTCATGGTTGAAATGAGCGAGGTTGCAAACATTCTTTCAAACAGTACTGAAAGAAGTCTCCTCATCCTGGATGAAATAGGTAGAGGTACGAGTACTTTTGACGGCCTGTCGATAGCGTGGGCTGTACTTGAGTACATATTGGAGAATATAAAAAGCAGGACATTGTTTGCAACCCATTATCATGAGATAACCGAGCTGGAAGGGAAAATACAGGGTGTTAAAAACTACTGCGTTGATGTTCTTAAAAAGGGTGACGACATTGTTTTCCTTAGAAAACTGAAGCGGGGAGGGGCCGATGGCAGCTATGGAATTGAGGTAGCCCAGTTGGCCGGTATTCCGCAGGCTGTTACATTAAGAGCAAAGGAGCTCCTTGCAATTCTTGAGGAACAGGATATAAGCAGGAAGGAAATAAGGAGAATAAAGAGGAGGAACAAGGAAGGCGAAGGTCAGGTTGACCTGGTTACCTATGCCGCAAACACCGTCATGCGGGATGAAATTGTGGAAGAACTCAAGAATCTCGATGTTCAGACGATAACACCTATAGAGGCTTTGAATGTTTTATTCAATCTTCACCAGAAGGCGATGAAGAGAAAATAGGCAAAGCTTGTTTATTGTATATGCATTCCGCTTATGCTATAATATTCGTGAGTTTTTACAAATGACAAGGGGTTAATGGTATGAAAGCAAGAAGAGGTATATGCAGCATAGTAATATTAATGGCCTTGATTATAGGCCTTCTTGTAATGCCTTCATCTTCCAGTGTTGACTATCTTCCTGAACTGGACTTCATTAATCCATACGAAACAAGAGAAAATGCATCAGCCCTGATTGTTGAAAAAGTGAACAATATTAGGGCTTTGCATGGACTTGCGCCTCTTGGTGAATCCAATATACTGGTCAAAAGTGCAAAGTACAAATCTTTATACATATCCCAGTATCCTGAAAACATTAATGAAACAGAATTTGTTTCAGGACCTCTCAAAGACAAAAGTTTGAACGATATATTGCCTTATGTGGAAAAAGAAGAAATATTGTATATGCTTAGTGGTGGTAATACTTCGGATGAAAGCCTTGCCACTTATTTTTCAAGGACTTTGGAAACCAGTTTTTCCAGTGGAAGAATTTTGTTAAATCCAGGTATTAAATCGATAGGAGTCAGCATTGTCCAATTTCAAACCATGACAGGAGCCTATACGGTATGCGTTTTGCATGCATCGAGTGAAGAATCTTTGCAGGATGAAATAAATGTCGTGCCGGACAATATTGTAAAAAATGATACAACACCTCCTGAAGTGGAAGTAATGGATACTTACATAGCAAAAGATTATGTGCTGAGTGAAGAAAAAATATTGAGAAACATTAAATATATGGACAACAGCAAGGGCGCATGTACCATAACCTTTGACATGGATGAAACTAACATATCAAAAATAGGGGAGTACAACCTGACTATTGTTGTCAGCGATGCCTCGGGAAACAAGACCGAGAAAATCATGAAGGTGCATGTAGTACCCCATGTCAATCCGATTATCTCCGGTGATGAAATAATCATACCAATTGTATCATTTGATGATGTGTACGATATATCAAAATATGTGGTGGTAAGGGACAATTATGGCATTGAATACATTCATACGGAGCCAAAACTTGCAGTAAGGCAGGATGACGGCCAGGAGGTAAAGGTCTCTGTTATGAACAAGGCAGGACTTTCCATCGAAAAGACAATGGTCCTCAAGTTTTCCGATGTTGAGCATTTTTCCTCGCCTGTTGCAAGAGTCTATCCCATATACCCTGCAAAAGGTGAACCAATAAGCATTGAAATGATAAAATCAGCAATAGTTTGCAGGGATGAGGAAGCAAGCATAGAAGTGGATACAGATAGTTTTAACGCAATAGACCTGGAAGTTCCGGGAATATACTACTGTCTTGCCAATATCAAACTGTTTGTTGACGATGCATATGTGCAGACTCCTGTAGCTGTGCCTGTGCATGTAATGCTGGATGATGTCTTTTTGTCGGACAAGAGCACAAAGCAGCAATACGACAGCAATATTGAGATATCCTATTCGAAATTAAACAGAAGCGCCTTGGTACAGGAAGGTGCCCATATCGTGCTGGAAGCAAATGCGGATTATGAAGGAGAGATACTATACTCCTACAAATTTAGCAGATATGGTGAGACGAATTACATAATATCAAGAAAAGACAACTCCCTTGTTTGGTATCCTGAGAACACGGGATTGTATGAAATAAGTGTTGTGGCGCACGATGCTGAAATGGACGTTGTGATTGGGGCTGCAACCATGAATTTGTATGTTTCTGAAATGACTTTGGAAAACATTCAGAATCCATATCTGGATTTGAAACCTTCATCGGAATACGTTGTCGACAGCATATCAAAGACAATAAGCAATCTTGTGCCCAAAACAACAGTTGATGCATTCCTTGAAAACTTTGTAATAGAGGATGAAGGTGTTTTAGGACTTAAAATCAGGGTAGCTGATATTAACAACAATATCATAACAGGTGACAGCTATGTAGGTACTGGAGCAGTTATTGAGCTTTACAAGGAAGACGTGGTGTATGAAAGGTATACCGTCATTCTATATGGAGATGTTGACGGAGATGGATTGATAAGAACAAGTGATTTACTTAATGTGCGCTATTATATGCTTCGAAGGATTGAACTTGAAGGAGTCAGGTTTATTGCAGCAAATGCTGATAATAGCGATGATAGAAATGTCGTCAATTCTTTGGACTTGCTAAGAATAAGGTACTATTTGCTTGGAAGAGTTGACATAGAACAGAACAGAAAATAACGGTCTTTGGAGTAGGAGATAATTAGTATGAAACAGAACAAGGGTATAAGTAATACATTTGTTGCAGTAGTCGTAGTATTGGTGTTTGTAATATCTATGACAAATATAAGACAGTTTGCAACCCAGAATCCCAAACCATTGCTCTACATGAAACTGGTAGAAGGTCAACCCATATCAGGGGAGAATATAAAAATTGCATTAAAGATTGACTCTATCCATCCTTTTGAAGCTCTAAGCTTCGCCATATATGACGTGAATGCAGAATTCATATCAGCCAATGCAAACGGTTTGCAGGGAATAGAAAAATTTTATTATAATGAGAGGCATGGCAATAGTGTAATATTTCTTATTGAAATAAAATCTGGCGAAATAAAGCCCGACAAACCATTTACATTAGGATATGTTGACATAAAGATAAAGG